>NZ_JBHUYJ010000035.1:0-67797 GCF_042668715.1 Streptomyces sp. NPDC057271 | reverse complement strand
GACGCGACAGCCGGGCCCTCGGTTTGTCGGCCATCAGGCACAGAACGCGAAACGGTCCACCGACTCCGCCGGCGGACCGTCGCGAAAGATCGAGGTTAGCGTTCAAGCATGTTCGCTGATATTCAATGGGCGTTGTCACGTGGGACATTGCTCAGTCAGGTGCGCCCTGCCCCTGCCTGGATGTCAGCTCGGACAGACGTCTGCCTTGGTCCGAAGCCTCCAGGCTGGCTGGCACGAAGGTCATCTGCTTGTAGATGGGCGCCGAGGGCGAGGCAGGCCACAGCAGAGCATCATGCAGACGACGGCCGCCACACAGACAACCGGACCCCGCGACCAGCCAAGCGGGATGGTCGCGGGGGCACTAGTCACTCCAGCCAGAGCCCCCCCGGCAGGATGCGAACCCGCGCACAGAGCCCACGTGCAAGGCGATACACCGATCTCAACGTCAGTTGCCCACGGAGTGGATACTCCTAGGTAGGCTAGGCCACCACCAACCTAAGGATGCGACTATGCAGGACACTTCGGATGTGACCCGGAGGCTTTGGGCTCTGTGCGGAGTGCTGAGAAATGAAGGTGTGACCTACCACGAGTATTTGAACGAACTTACATATTTGCTTTTTCTCAAGCTCGCCCAGGAACTTGATATGGAAAACAGGATCCCGGGCGACTGCCGTTGGGGCGAACTTAGTGAAAGTTCACCGGACGGTATTCTTTCTCGGTACGCCGAAATCCTGCATAATCTCGGTGCCGCAGATGATGAAGTCGTCCAAACCATCTTTGCAGATTCGAAGACCGGCATCAATTCCGGCGAATCCCTCATGCAGCTAGTTCAGGGCATCGAGGATATTGATTGGTATCGAGCGCGACAAAATGGCCTTGGTGATGTCTACGAAGGGCTGATTCAAAAAAACGCACAGGAGTCTCGTTATGGTGCTGGCCAGTACTTCACACCTCGACCAGTGGTCGAGGCGCTTGTTCAAGTAACCGCGCCAGATAATGATGACGTGGTATACGATCCTGCCGCAGGTACTGGTGGCTTCCTAGTAGCCGCAGGCTTGGGCGCCGCGACCGGCCACACTTCGCCTCCCAAATTGGTTGGCATCGAGTTGGTCCGGGATGTGCAGCGTATGGCGCTAATGAACCTTCTGCTGCACGGACTCGAGGGTAAGATAATTCTCGGGGATGCTTTGCATCAGGATGTGGACGAGAACGGCTACTCGGTCATCCTCACGAATCCACCCTTTGGCGCAAAGGGTGCTCTAACCGCAGAGCAGAATGAGAGGCTCGAGTACCAAACCTCGAACAAACAGTTGGCGTTCTTGCAGCATGTATACCAGAACCTTTCTGAGGGAGGGCGTGCTGCGATTGTCGTACCTGACAACGTCCTGTTCGAGGGCGGGACGGCCGCCGCTGTACGGACCAAGCTGCTGGAAAGCAACAGAGTCCACACCATTCTGAGTCTGCCGACAGGCATCTTTTATGCCACTGGCGTCAAGACTTCAGTGCTATTTTTTTGCGCTGATGGCACCACCGAAGAAACCTGGTTCTATGACTTGCGTTCCGGTCAGACGAGCTTCGGTAAGAGAAGGCAGCTACTGGCTAGCGACCTGAACGAGTTTGTCTCAGCCTATGGCTCCGATCCGTTCGGAAGGAGCCCTCGCATTGAGACGGACCGGTTCAAGCGTCTAACCCGGGAAGAACTCACAGCGGGCGGCGATCGTCTGGATTTCGCTCATGTGAGGTCTACCGACAGGCCGATAGGTTCAAGCAGTATCGTTGATCTCCTCGATGACACCAGAAGCCTGCGTGAGGAACTCGATAGTGCCTTGTCTGGAATCTCTGAAATTGAGAAGATCCTTACGCGTCACTTTCAGGACCGCGAAGGGGAGGCGCTCGGACGATGATAATTCCAGATGCTTTCCCCGAGGCATGGCGCTTCTGCCTGGTGAAGGAAGCCGGCGAGACTCTGGTTGGCCAGCAACGCTCACCAGAGACTACAAGTGGCCCAGCAGATGACCTGAGGCATTATCTCCGTGTTGCGAACGTTCGCGATGATGCGCTAGATCTACAGGATCTAGCAGAAATGAGCTTCGACTCTGCGGCCAGAGAGAAGTACAGGCTTGTAGACGGAGACATCCTCCTATGTGAGGGGCAGAGTCGTGAGCTGGTGGGGCGAGCGGCGATGTATCGATCCGAACCTGATGAGCTGTACTTCCAGAACACGCTTATCAGGTTCCGTGCTCACCGTGAGATTCTGCCGGAATTTGCACTTCTGGTATTCAGGGCGTATCAGCACGCAGGTGTTTTTGCGGAGATCGCCAAGGCTACTACCAATATTGCTCACCTCGGACTTCGGCGCTTCCAGGAGTTGCCTTTCCCGCTGCCTCCTCGGATCACCCAAGAGGCAATCGTTGATTGCGCCCGCGACATACAGAGTTCCATCGATGACGCTCTCACGGCGATGAGCAACATCATTGACAGAGCAATCGGGCTTCCGGGAAAAGCAAGAGACCTCCTAATCTTGGAGGGAGCGGAACTTGGAGAGCCTGGCGAGGTAGATCCGAAAGCGCAAGTAACTTGGCGACAAGCGGCAGACGTTGTTGCTGAAGATTCACCCATTGTCTATGGGATTCTTCAACCCGGGCCTGACATCGATGACGGTTCCGGTATTCCGTATGTTCGCGGCCAGGACTTGCAAGACGGTTTCATTTTGCAAGATCAGCTCAGGAAGACATCACAATCGATTGCTCAGCGATATGAGAGGTCATCGTTGCTGCCGGGTGATGTGCTACTCGGCATCATCCGCAGCCTACGTGTTGCCGTAGTACCGCAGGAGCTGAGCGGGGCAAATATCACACAGGGAACTGCCCGGATAAGACCGAGCGCGCATGTGGATAGTGACTACCTAGCGCATTGGCTATCAAGCTCGGCAGCACAGGGATGGTTGCGAAGTCGACTGCGCGGTATTGATATGCCTGGGTTGAATCTTCGGGATGTTAGGCAGTTGCCTGTGCCAGTACGGGATCTGAGTACTCAGCGCCAGATCGCCGAGGCCTTGAATGAGGTGACCGCGGCCCACCAGAGTGTCCTCAGGGATGCGCAAAGCGCCACCGGCCGGCTCCAAGGACTGGAGCGCGAATTCACGGGATCCTGTGCTTTCGGAGAGATGGCCAGGTGGATTACGCGGCGGACAGCGGGCGACGAGAGTGAGTCATTGTCTTCACTCATCTTGACCCAAGTAAAGGAAACGGCTGCAAAGCAGCGCAACAAGCCTGCTTCTAGATCGCGGCGGCAATCCAGCAAGAATGGGAGTACGCGCATTAGTCTCAAATCCAGCACCACTCCGGAAGAGATTCTAGCTGTGCTGCAGGAGGCTTCGGGTCCTCTGGACCCAGAGCACCTATTCCGGCAGCTTTCCCTTGCTGATAGTGCTGTTGATAGCTTCTACGCTGCGTTGCGTGAGCTGAAGCAGTTGCGTCGGCTCGAAGTAGCACGACCGAACGACACGGATGTCAAGATTTCGGTGGCAGAATAGATGCGCATCACACGTGTGAAAGTAGAGTCGTTCAAGAATCTGCAGGACTTCGAGATCCACCTTGACGAAAATGCCGCTGTTTCCGTACTGGTGGGTCGTAATGGCAGCGGAAAGTCCAACCTTCTTGAAGCTTTGACGATAATCTTTCGTGACATCGACCTTGGGCGGCGGCCCGATTTCGTGTTCGAGTTGGATTATCTGATCAAAGGAAGTGCGGTTTCCATCTCCTCGGAGCGGTCGCGAACTGGGCACAGTGTCAAATGCCATGTGAACGGCCGCTCGATGAGTTTCACAAAATTTTCAGGAAAGGACGGTCGAGAGTATCGTCCCCAGCATGTGTTCGGCTACTATTCTGGCCCGAGCAATCGTCTTGAAGAGCATTTCATTCCTCATCAGGAGCGCTTCTACAAGGATCTCATCGACGGCATCGAAAGGCCCTTGCGGCCTCTTTTCTATGCGCGCAATGTACACTCGAACTTCGTTCTCCTAGCCTTCTTTTTGGATGAGGATCCTGTAGTTCTGCGGTTGCTGCGTGACCATCTGGGTATCGAGGGCCTGGACTCTGTGCTTTTTGAAATGCAGAAGCCCTCATGGCCCGGCAAAAACGGCGATGAACGTTTTTGGAACGCGCGCGGCACGGTTAGAGCATTACTCGATCGCCTCTACCGTCTCTCGCTAGCGCCAATGAGGCTGGAACGCAAGATAAGAACGGGGTTGGCCCGATCTTCGCAAACGGAGCACCTCTACCTTTACCTTGAGAGCCTCTCGGAAGCCAAAGAGCTTAGGGCCGGATACGCGAGCAATGGGGACTTCTTCAAGGCTCTCGAAAGCACTTACATCTCTGAACTCATTCATGACGTACGCATCAGGGTTAGAACCTCTAGGTCGTCTTCTCCTCTCACGTTCCGGGAGTTGAGCGAGGGGGAGCAGCAGCTTCTTCTTGTCCTGGGATTGATGAGATTCACGCGCGAGGAAGAGTCCCTGTTTCTTCTGGATGAGCCTGACACACACCTAAACCCGGCCTGGAGCGTGCAATACCGGAAGTTCCTGGGGGAGTTTGGTGGGCTTGACGACGGTTGTCAGGTCCTGATGGCGACGCATGACCCGCTCGTTGTAGCCGGCCTCCTTAGACAGGATGTCCGCATTCTTGAGCGCCATGGCGACGGTCGCATAACAGCTGTCGAGCCGTTGGAGGACCCTCAGGGGATGGGGGTTGGCGCGCTCCTAACGAGTGACGTTTACGGATTGAGGTCCCAACTCGACCTCGAGACGCTCGACAAGCTAGATGAAAAGCGACTGCTGTCCGCTCGTCCTGACGACCAATTGACTCCGGAGGAACAGGACAGGCTCAACCAGCTCGGGAATGAACTTAGGCATCTCGGTCTTTTGATGGAAGACAGAGATCCGGAGTTTCAGGCCTATCTGAAAGCCAAGTCGGCGAGTCAAACGACACAGCATCCTCTTGCTTTTACGCGAGAGCAGGTCGAGGAGAACTTCGAAGACGCTGTGGCGCTATTGAATGAGATCGAAGAGCAGGAAGACTAGTACTGTCGGGGGCGGTTCTTGATTTTCATTGATCGGCAGGAAGTTATCGCCCGCCTTCCAGAAGGGTGGAAGGCTAAGGCGAAGAGCGTGACCGATGAGTTGCGGGAAGCCGATGGGGCAGCGGCAAGGAAGAAGATTATCGACGATAATCAGGAACTTTGGCGCAGCATCAAGGGAGTCTTGGCGGCCGTTGGGCACCAGAAGTGCTGGTATTGCGAGTCGGCCGATATCAGGTCAGATAATGCGGTTGACCATTTCAGGCCGAAGGGAAGAGTTTCCGGTGCGAGTAAGGAAGGGTACTGGTGGCTGGCCTTTGATGTCCGAAACTATAGATTCGCCTGCACTTACTGCAATAGTCGGCGCCATGGGGAGGGTGGGACAACTGGAGGTAAGGCTGACTTCTTTCCCTTGGCTGCGGGCTCTCGCAGAGCAGACAGCCACTTAATTTCAATATCCGTCGAAATTCCGATGCTCCTCGATCCGTGCGATCAGTTCGACGTCACAGCCCTCTGGTTTGATGAGACGGGCCAAGTGAACGTGAATCCCGACGCGGAAGCATTGGAAGAGAACGTACCTGACCGTGTAGCTGTATCGCGTGCTCTGTATCATCTAGATCATGTAAGGCTTATCGAAGCACGGAAGCGTATCTTCCTGGAGGTGCTTCAGATGTGCGATCGGGCGGACGAGGCGCTTGTGGCCTACAAAGAGACGCAAAACGTCATGGCGCGAAGTATTTTCCACGACTCGATTAATGCTCTTAGGAGGATGAAGAAGGAGGACGCGCCTTACTCTGCTGTGGCTAAGTGTGCGGTTAGGGGCTATCGCCGTAGTAGCCCCTCTGCCAAACTCATCGCTGAAGCTTCATAGGCGCAGCGGGTTTGGCCCGTGGTCCGCCCGCTCTGGGGCCGAGCATGATCGTGCGCCGTACGTTGCTTTGTAACTCGGGCAGGCGCGTCCGGCCCGGGCTACGGCGTACCACTGTGCGCGGCCCGGTTGCCGGCCGGGCTGGAGCGGGGCGGAGACTGGAGCGCAGGCCCGGCCGGGGGCCGGGCCGCGCGCGGGGAGCGGAGCGAGCCGCACTTGATGATGGAGAGAAAGGGGAGAGCTGGTTGGGCTCAGGTGGTCGGATCTCGACCTGGATAACCGGGTGTTGCACGTACGGCAGCAGACTCAGCGCCGTCGCGGGAAGCTCTACCAGGATGATCCCAAGAGCCGCCGTCAACGGGTCGTCCCGCTGCCCGCCCTGTGTATCGCCCCGCTCCGGTGGCACCGGCTCAAGCAGCGCCAGATGTTCGACGCGACCGGCGTCACCTGGTCCGAGGACGGTCCCGTCTTCGCCACCAGGAACGGCCGGACGGTGGAGCCGAGGAACGTCTACCGAGCGTTCACCCGCGTCGCGGCCGACGCCGGACTCCGTGTGGTCCGGCTGCACGATGCCCGCCACGGGTGCGCCACGCTGCTGACCGCCGCCGGCGTCGCTCCCCGGGTCATCATGGAGATCCTCGGCCACAGCCAGATCAGCATCACGATGGAGGTCTACACACACGTTGTGGACGACACGAAGCGGGAAGCGATCAGCCACATGGACCGGATGCTGAGGCGCCAGCGTCCGGGTGCATGACCCGGTTGCCGTCAGATGGTGCAGTCAAATGGCCCGGAGCATGATCGCTCCGGGCCGTTTTCCCTTGTGCCCCCGGCAGGATTCGAACCTGCGACACCCGCTTTAGGAGAGCGGTGCTCTATCCCCTGAGCTACGAAGGCGTGGTGCTCGGGTCCTCGTCGTGGCGTGGTCCCGGGCTCTCCTGGGGGATGACCAGGAGAGGTACCGGGGACAGCCTAGCGGACGGGGGTGGTGATTCGCTGGGGCCCTTCGGGTCAGCGGGTGACCTCGCGGTTGAAGACCGCGCGGGACCAGAGGTAGCCGATCAGGGCGAGGGCCGTGCACCAGGCCAGGGCGATCCAGCCGTCGTTGCCGATCGGAGTGCCGAGGAACAGGCCGCGCAGGGTCTCGTTGATCGGGGTGAAGGGCTGGTACTCGGCGAACCAGCGCAGCGCCGTCGGCATCGAGTCCGGGGTGACGACCGCGCTGCCGAGGAAGGGCAGGAAGGTCAGGGGCAGCGGGCCGTTGCTCGCGGACTCGACCGTCTTGGCGCCCATGCCCATCGCGGCGGACAGCCACGCCATGCCGAAGGCCAGGAAGACGAGCAGACCCAGCGCGGCCAGCCACTCGATCAGGGAGGCGTTCGGGCGGAAGCCGATCGCGAGGGAGACGCCCGTGACGAGGGCCAGGACAGCCGTGACCTGGATGACGCTGCCGAGGACATGGCCCGTGAGGATGGAGCCGCGGGAGATCGACATCGTACGGAAGCGGTTGACGATGCCCTCCGTCATGTCGGTGCAGACCGAGACGGCCGTCGCGACGGCCCCCGAGGTCGCGGCCATCAGGATGATGCCGGGCACCAGGTAGTTGATGTAGTCGCCGCGGTCCTTGCCCGCCCCGATGCCCATGCCGAGCGCGCCGCCGAAGACGTACACGAAGAGCAGCAGCATCAGCAGCGGCATCACGAGGATCGAGATCGTCATCGACGGGTAGCGCTGCATGTGCTTGATGTTGCGGCGCAGCATCGTCATGGAGTCGCGCAGGGCGTACGAGCGGGTGGCCTTGGCGGGCTTGGCCGGGGTGAGGGTGGCGGTGCTCATCGGGTCGACTCCTTCTGCGTGGTGGTGGCGTTCTGCCTGCCCGTGAGGGTGAGGAAGACGTCGTCGAGGTCGGGGGTGTGCACGGTGAGCGACTCGGCCCGCAGCCCGGTGCCGTCCAGGGTGTCGAGGATGGCGCGGAGGTTGGTGACCGAGCCGTCGCTGGGGATCTGCAGGGTGAGCGACTCGTTGTCGCGGGTGGCGATGCCGAAGATCGTGGCCGCCGAGGCGAGCTCGTCCTCGTCGGCGAACTGGAGGCGGACATGGCCGCCGGGGATCAGCCGCTTCAACTCCTCCGCGGTGCCCTCGGCGACGAGCTTGCCGTGGTCGAGGACCGCGATGCGGTCGGCGAGATGGTCGGCCTCCTCCAGGTACTGCGTGGTGAGGAAGATGGTCACGCCCTGATCCGTGACCAGGTCCCGGATCAGCTCCCACATGACGCGGCGGCTGCGCGGGTCGAGGCCCGTGGTCGGCTCGTCCAGGAAGATGATCTGGGGCCGGCCGACCAGCGTCATTGCCAGGTCGAGCTTGCGGCGCATGCCGCCCGAGAAGGTGGCGACGTTCTTACGCGCCGCCTCGGTCAGCTCGAACCGCTCCAGGAGCTCGGCCGCGCGGCGCCGGCCCTCGCCGCGGTTCAGGTGGTGCAGGTCGGCCATGAGGAGCAGGTTCTCCTCGGCGGTGAGCAGGCCGTCGACGGCGGCGAACTGTCCGGTGACGCCGATCAGGCCGCGGACCGAGCGGGCGTCGGCGGCCACGTCGTGGCCCGCGATCCGCGCCTGGCCACCGTCGGCCGTGATCAGTGTGGAGAGGATCTCCACCGTGGTGGTCTTGCCCGCCCCGTTGGGGCCGAGCAGGGCGAAGATCGTGCCCTCGGGGATCCGCAGGTCGATGCCGTCGAGCACCACCTTGTCGCCGTACGACTTGCGCAGGCCGATCGCGGAGATCGCCGCGGTGCGCGTGCTGGTGGCCGTTGGGGTCGCGGTGTTCATGTGAGCGGGCCTCTCTTTCGGGGAGTCCAGGGATGGTGCGGGGCGTCTGTGGTGCGGGCCGTGGATGGTGCGGGCCGTCTGTGGTGCGGGGTGGGGCTGCTGGCTCGGGCTGCTGGCCTGGCGCCTTGTGGCGCCAGGTCTGCGCCTTGCTGCGCCATCATGGTGACACATTGATGGCGCCATGTCGAGCCAAGGTGGCGCCATTGGCATCTTTGATTGGCGTCTGGGCTTCTGGCCTCAGGGTTTGCTGCCCCGGTGGTGAGAGAAAAGGCGCCCCCGCCTCGGCCTGAGCCGGTGCGGGGACGCCTCGTGACGGGCTGGGAAGGCCGTTCAGCCGGCCAGGGTACGCTCCCGGTCGCGGTCTGCGTGCGAGTGTGGCGCCATCTGTGCCTGGCCGAGCTTCTCGCCCTCGACGTCCACCCGGGGCAGGACTCGGTCCAGCCACTTCGGCAGCCACCAGGCGGACCTGCCGAGCAGGGCGAAGAGCGCGGGCACGATCGCCATACGGACGACGAAGGCGTCGAACAGGACGGCGATCGCGAGGGCGAAGCCGATCATCTTGACGAAGTCGTTGTCCTCGACGATGAAGCCCGAGAAGACGCTCATCATGATGACCGCCGCCGCGCCGACCACCCGGCCGCCGTGGCGGAAGCCGTCGACGACGGCCTCGCTCGGGCGCGCTCCGTGGGCGTACGACTCACGCATCCGGCTGACCAGGAAGACCTCGTAGTCCATCGCGAGGCCGAAGACCACGCCGATCATGAAGATCGGCATCGTGCTCATGATCGGGCCGGGCGCGTCGATGCCGAAGACGTCGGCGAGCCATCCCCATTGGAAGACCGCCACGACGGCGCCGAGGGCCGCCGTCACCGAGAGCAGGAAGCCGAGCGCCGCCTTGAGCGGGACCAGGACGGAGCGGAAGACCACCATCAGGAGCAGGAAGGCGAGGCCGACGACCAGGCCCAGGTAGGGCAACAGCGCGTCGTCGAGGGTCTGCGAGAAGTCGATGAACATGGCCGTCTGGCCGGTCACGAGGATCCGGGACGCCGTGCTCTGCTCCAAGCCGCCCGCGGTGTGGCGGAGTTCGCGTACCAGCTCCTCGGTCTTCTTCTCCACCGGACCCGTCTCCGGGATGACGTTGAGGATCGCGGTGTCGCCCGCCTTGTTGGCCGTGGCCGGCGAGACCGAGGCCACGCCGTCCGTCTTCAGCAGCGCCTCGCCGATCTCGTCGCCGACGGCCTTCGCGCCCTTGGGGTCGTTGGAGTCCTTCGTCTGTACCGTGACCAGAAGAGGACCGTTGAACCCGGGACCGAAGGACTCCGAGAGCAGGTCGTAGGCCTTGCGCTGTGTGGTCTCCGTCGACATCTGACCCTCGCCCGGCAGACCGAGCTCCAGGCTCGCGGCCGGTACGGCTATCGTGCCCAGGCCCACGACGCCGACGAGCAGCACGGCCACCGGGTGGCGCAGGACGTAACTCGCCCAGCGGGATCCCAGATTGGGCTTGGTCTTCCGGGCCTGCTCCGCCGCGTGCCTGGCGGCCCTGCGCTGCTTGCGGTCCGACAGCGGCTTGACGGCGTACGCCAGGCGTCCCTTACGGGCCATCACCTTGACCGGTGCGAAGCCGATGAGCGCGGGGACCAGCGTGATGGCGACCAGTACGGCGACCGCGACGGTGCCGGCCGCGGCGAGGCCCATCTTGGTCAGCATCGGGATGTCCACCACGGCGAGCCCGGCGAGGGCGACGATGACCGTGAGTCCGGCGAAGACGACGGCCGATCCCGCCGTGCCGACGGCTCGTCCCGCGGCCTCCTCCGGAGTGCGTCCCTCGGCCCGCTCGGCGCGGAAACGGGACACGATGAAGAGCGCGTAGTCGATGCCGACCGCGAGGCCGATCATCATCGCGAGGGTCGACGTCGTACCGGACAGGCCCAGCGTCGAGCCGAGCGCCGTGATCCCCGAGATGCCGATTCCGACGCCGATCAGCGCGGTGATCAGCGGCATTCCGGCCGCGATCACCGATCCGAAGGTCAGGACGAGGACGATCGCGGAGACCAGGATGCCGATCTGCTCGCCGGTGCCGCCCATCGCCTGCTCGATCTTCACGGCGTCACCGCCGGCCTCGACGGTGAGCCCCGCCTCACGGGCCTGCTCCGTCGCCGCGTCCAGGGCGTCGTGCGCCTTGCCGTCGACCTCCATCGCGGGGACCTTGTACGTCACCACCATGTAGGCGGTCGTCTCGTCCGCGCTGATGGTGACATCGGGGTACGTGTACGGGTCGGCGACGCCCACCACCTGCGGGGACGACACCGCCAACTGCGAGACGAGGCGCTCGACCTGGGCCCGCTGCGCGGGCGCCGTGACCTTCGAGCCCTCGGGGGCGCGGACGACGACCCGTGCGCTGGCGCCGTCGACGCTCGCGTCCGGGAACTTCTCGGTCAACAGGTCGAAGGCCTCCTGCGACTCGGTGCCCGGCATGGAGAACGTGTCGGCGGGCGGCGCCGGCGCGGTCGAGGCGGCGTAGCCCATGCCGCCGAAGATCAGCAGCCAGAGCAGCACCGTCACCCCCCGGCGGCGGAAGGCGAGGCGGCCCAGTCTGGAAAGGAACGTAGCCACGGTGGGCTCCCGTCGGGTTGGTGGTGGTGGTGGTGGTGGTCGGTGGGGTGGGGTGAGGTGGGTGAGGTGAGGTGCGAGGTTCGCTGGGGTGAGGTGAGAGGTGCGCTGCGGCGAGGTGCGCTGAGGTGAGGTGCGTGGTGCGTGCGTGGTGGTCGGCGGGCCGGTCGTCCGGCGCCGGGGCAGCGCGAGATGGCGCCTTGACGGCGCATGGGTGGCGCTCGGTAGTAGGTGCGCGACCAGTGCGGGGTAGGCGCCGCCATCATGGGCGTGTATCTGGCGCCAAGGTGTGAGCTGTTGTGGCGCCATCATGGAAAAGTGGTGGCGCCGCGTCGCTTCGTGTCGAGGGGCCGGGCGGCGCTGCTGAGCGCGTGCCGGGCGGAGCCGAGCAGGGGCGAGGCCCCCGGGAAAGGGATGGGGCGACAGACGTACGTCGCGGCATCGTGGGGCCCGGCGGCGGGCCGGTGGGGCCGTCCGACCCGATGGGGCGGGCGCAGGCCGGTGTCACGCAAGCCCCCAAGGGGGCGCAGGGGTGCGGCGGGTTTCGTTACGGGGCGGGCCGAAGGGCGGCCGGCCGTCAAGCCGCCCTTCGCATGGCGTCCACCCGGGAGGTGCCGGCTCTCAGGCGCGGCGGATGATGATGTCGCCGACGCTCGTACGGCCCCGGACCTCGACGGTCTCGTCGGACTGGCCCGGGCCCTCGGCCGCGCCCAGCTCGTTGCGTACCCGACCCGCCTTGGACCGTACGTCGAGCCAGGCGGCCGTGCCCTCGGCGATGCCGACCTCCAGACCGCCCGCGGCGGAGTCCAGGGTGATCCGGCCGCGCACCACCTCGTCCAGGCGGATCGCGCCGCTCGCCGTCTTGGCGGTGACGGAGGACTCGGCGCGTGCGACGCCGATGGGGCCGTTGGACGAGTTCACGCGCAGCTCGCCGCTGATCTCGCCGATCGCGGTCTCGCCGTTGAGGTTCTTGACGGTCGCCGCTCCGTCGATCCGGCCGACCCGTACCCGGCCCGACCCCTGGATGTCGGCCTCGCCTGTCGTGCGGTCGACCATGATGTCGCCGTGCGAGGTCTTCAGCCGCACGGCGGCGGCCTCCTCCAGCTGGATGTCCCCGGCGGCGGTCGTCAGGCGGCAGTTTCCGAACCGTCCCTCGCCGATCAGCTCGCCGAGGCCCGTGCTGCCGATCAGTTCCGAGCCCGCGGGCAGTTCGACGGTCACGTCGACGGCCCCGACCTTGCCGAAGAGCGAGCGCTTCTTGGGGCCCTTGACCAGCAGCTTTCCGCCCGCGCAGGTCACCTTGGTCTCGGCGGCGGCCTGCACGTCCAGCTTGTCGCCGGGGTCGCTCGGCATCACCTCGACGACGGTGTCGGTGCGCTTGCCCGCGACGATCCGGGCCCGCCCGATCTCGATCTCGACGGTGGCGGTGAGGGGTTCGGGGGTTTCGAAGGTGGGCATGGCTGAGCCGTCCTTTGGCTGGGTGGAGGTGAACGCTGGGTGAGGTGCCTCGGTGGGGCGATATCTCGGTGGGGCGCTTGGGGTGCTTGGGGCGCTTGGGGCGCTTGGGGCGCCTCGGTGGGGCGGTATCCGGGTGGGGTGCTTGGGGCGGTGCCTCGTGGGGCGGTGGCGCGCGGTGATTCCCGGTCTCGCCCCGGCGCGGCTTAGCGGACCCAGCCGGTGAAGCCCTGCCCGACGGCCGGACCCAGGCCCGTCGTGCCGGTGCGGGTGCGGCCGGCCGTGCCGGGTTCGAGGGCGGCGGTCACGGCCCGGACGAGCCAGGCGTTGACCGAGAGCCCCTCGCGGCTCGCGGCCTCCTCGACCCGGAGCTTGAGCTGGGCCGGCGGTCGGAAGTTGATGCGCGAGGTGGCGCCCTCCTCGACGTCCACGGGGAGCGGCGGCGGGGGCGGCGGCACCGGCAGCGAGGCCTCGGGCTCCTCGAAGATGTCGGCGGTGGGCGGCGGGGTCACGACGAACTCGGGGTTGAGCCCGCGCAGTCGCAGGTCGACCGAGCCGGGCGCCAGGTCGCGGGTGACCTCGTCCATCGCGTCCGACAGGGCGTTGAGGAGCGTCAGGCGGGCGGCCGACTCGAGCTGACCGGTGAGCCGGTCGGCCAGGGCGCGTGCTTCGTCGCCTCCGGCCTCGGCGGCCACGCCGAGCTCATGGCGGAGATTGTCTACGTAGGGCGTGAGGTCCATGACGCAATGATGGCACCACCGTGGCGCCATTGCAAGTTCTATGGCGCCATCGCGCGCCATAGTGCGTCATTGGCTCGCCAGGTGGCGCCACCGGTGGCGCGGCTGATCGGGAACCTCGTGGCTTCGCGGGTCGGGGCCTCGAGAACTCGGGGCCTCGGGGGTCGGGCCGACGGCGGTGTACGGCGGCGGTTGACGAGGTGGGAGGGTGGACATAGCGTCCAAACGGGTGAGCAAGCGCTCAGGGAAGGTGGTCGCCGTGGGTGGCGTCGTCGATCGGCTGGTCGGGCCCGGGGCGCTCTTCGCCGTCGAGGACGGGGTGTACGTCGAGGGCCCCCGCACGCTGCGCGAGTTCGTCGAGGCCACCTGGGCCTACGGGGACCGGCCCTTCCTGGTCTCCGAAGGCGGGGTACTGAGCTACCGGGAGTTCTTCGACGCCGCCTGCGGTCTCGCCCGGAGCCTTGTCGATCAGTACGGGCTGCGACCGGGGGACCGCGCCGTCGTCGCCATGCGGAACCGTCCCGAGTGGCAGATCGCCTTCTGGGCCGCCCAGCTCGCCGGCCTCGTCGCCGTACCCCTCAACGCCTGGTGGACCGAGGACGAACTCGCGTACGCCCTCGACGACTGCGCGCCCCGCATCCTCCTCGTCGACGAAGAGCGGGAGGAGCGCGTACGGGCCTGGGCGCGGGCGCACCACGTGCCCGGCATCGTCTTCCACGGCGCCGACCCCGCCGACCCCGCCGACCCCGCCGACCCCGCCCCTCGTGCCGACCCCGCCCCTCGTGCCGACCTCGCCCCTCCAGACGACCTCGATCCCGCCAACCCCGATCCCGCCGACCCCCATTCCGCCAACCCCCACGGCACCCGAGGCCCCGCCCCGCTCACCCGCGCCCGCTTCCAGGCGTACGTGCGCGACACCGACTCCGTCCTCGGGCCGCCGCCCGTCGACGTCCTGCCCGAGCACGACGCGACGATCATCTACACCTCCGGCACCACCGGCCGCCCCAAGGGCGCCGTCGCCACCCACCTCGCCCAGGCCGGGGCCGCTATGAATCCGCGGTACTACGCCGCCGCCTCCGCCCTCGGCCGGGGCACGGTGCCCGGCCAGGGCCCGGCGCCCGTCTCGCTCACCACGTTCCCCTTCTTCCACGTGGCCGCCTTCACCTCGTTCTACTCCGTCATGGCCGCGGGCGGGAGCCTCGTCCTCATGCGGAAGTGGGACGCCGACAAGGCCCTGGAGCTGATCCGGCGCCACCGCGTCACCCACTACGCCGGTGTCCCGACCACCGCCCTCCAGCTCCTCGACCGCGCCGAGGAGACCGGCGATCCGCTGGAGAGCCTCGTGATGCTCAACACCGGAGGCGCCGCCGCCCCGCCGGAGCTCGTCGCGCGGCTCGCCGCCGCGTACGGGGAGCGCGTCGAGCCCCGCAACGGGTACGGGCTCACGGAGACCTGCGGCGGCGTGTTCGCCAACTTCGGTGCCGAGTACCGCGCCCATCCGCACAGCGTCGGCCGCCCCACGCCCGCCACCGAGGTCCGCGTCGACCGGCCCGACGCCGCCGGCGTGGGGGAGCTGTGGCTGCGGGGGCAGTCCCTCGTCCGCGGGTACTGGGGCGACGATGCCGCCACCCGGGAGGCCTTCACCGAGGACGGGTGGTTCCGCACCGGCGACCTCGCCCACCTGCGCGACGGGCGCGTCACCATCGTCGACCGGCTCAAGGACATGGTGATCCGGGGCGGCGAGAACGTGTACTGCGTCGAGGTCGAGGCGGTCCTCCATGACCACCCCGAGGTCCTCGACGCGGCCGTCCTCGGCGTACCGCACCCCACCCTGGGGGAGGAGGTCGCCGCGGTCGTACGGCTCAAGGAGTCGTCGGCCGTCACCGCCGGGGAGCTGAGGGCGCACGTGGGCGCGCGCCTCGCCGCGTTCAAGGTGCCCGCCCACATCGTCGTACGGGACGACGAGCTGCCCCGTAACGCCACCGGGAAGGTGCTGAAGCGGCAGCTCCGGGAGGCCCTCCCGGAGCTGCCGACGGAACAGCTCCTGCCCCGGGAACAGCTTCAGCCCCGCGAACAGCTCCTGCAGGCCGAACCCGACGGGCCTTGAGCCGGGCTTCGGGCCGACCTCAGGAGCGAGTGATCCGGACGCGGTATCCGCCCTTCGGGTCCTCGTCCACCACGGTGATCCTTATACCGTTCGTCCGGTCCGTGAAGGTCTCGCCCGGGCGGTACGGAGCGTCCGACAGCTCCGCGTGGACGTTCGGGCGGCGCGTGCAGCCGCCGCTGTCCTTGTCGCTGTCCGCCACGGTCACCGGGCCGTGCCCGGTGTCGACGTCCGACTCGACCCGGTAGATCAGGACGCCCGGCTCGCAGACGGCCTCGTCGTTGCCCTCGCGCGTGCGGACCTCGACCGCGTACCCCGACGTGTCCGAGAGCGGCACGAAGGCCAGCTTCCGGCCGCCCACCGTGGCCAGCGGGGTCAGGAGGTACTCGGTGGTGCCCTGCCGGGACGAGCAGCCGATCTGGTCGTTGTCCAGCCAGCCCAGCTTCCACTTGTGCCAGCCGAGCAGGTCGTTGTTGGCCCCCCAGTCCTCGGACATGATGTCCCAGTGCCCGACCGTGCCCCCGCCGTCGACGGTGTAGAGGTCGGGCAGGCCGAAGACATGGCCGTTCTCGTGCGGCAGGACGCGGAAGCCGGTCTCGGCGTACGTCCCCGAGCCGTCGTCCTGGCGGCTGTAGACGAAGGACGTGTTCGAGAGCGGGACGCCGTCCGCGTACGGCGCCTCGTCGTTCCCCGAGAAGGTCACCGACAGGACGGTGTCCAGGGCCGAGGGCCCGGCGTTCGGGGTGACCAGGATGTTGACCAGGTCGTACGCGCTGAAGTCCACCTTCGGGTCGGCGGCCTTCACGATGTCCTCGACGAGGCCGCGGTACCCCGGTTCGTACGGTGAGCCGCGCTCTATCCCGTACGAGGCGAAGGGCTGCGGCATCCGCAGCCAGTCGGATATCGGTGCCTCGGGGTGGTAGTGCAGGCGCCCGTACGAGCTGGTGCTGAACCATTCGGCCGTCTGTGGGAAGAACTCGTCGTACCGGCTGAGCGCCGTGCCCTCCCCGGGCGCGTCGGGGAAGTCGACCATCAGGTTGAGGGCTCTGACCCGGCCCGTGGAGCGGGCGTACCCCGGGGCGGTGGGTATCCCCTCCGACATCTGCACACCCATCGTCGTCGCGATCCGGCAAGGCCCGAGCGCCGCCGCGGCGTCCGCGCCGTCCGCCGGTGGCGCGGACGCCACCGGGCCGGCCGAGGCGGGAGCCGGGCCGGGGAGCGTGGAGCTGGCCGAGACGAGGGCGGCGAGTGCGACGGCGGCCGTCGCTGCGAGAGCGATGGGTCTGCGTATGTGCCGACGGGTCTGCTGCATCGGTCGCCTCTCCTGATCAGAGCTGCTGTTCGATCAGCCTGTGTCGAGAGGCGCGGAGGCGCGCGCCGGGTTGGCCCGATCGTGGGTATTCCACGGAGCGTCGACTGTGTGACCCGGATCACATTCCGAGTGGGAAATAACCGGGGACTCCCTCCCCGTTTAAGCCTGTGTTCGAGGAAGTGGGGACTCGGTCCCCGTATCGGAGTCCGAGTCGTCCGGATCATCAGAAGGAGGCGGTGGCGTGACCACCGAAACCGGCGCCACGCCCGCACGTCGTGCCCCCCGCCCGCGGGCAGACGCCCTGCGCAACCGCGAGCGGATCGTCGCGGCGGCCCGGGAGATGTTCGTCGAGTTCGGACCGCAGGTGCCGCTGGACGAGATCGCGCGTCGCGCCGGGGTCGGCAACGCCACGCTCTACCGCAACTTCCCCGAGCGCAATGACCTCATCCACGAGGTCGTCGTCTCCGTCACTGCCCGCACCTCGGGCTTGGCGGAGGAGGCGGCCGCGGCCGTGGACGCGGGGGAGGCCGACGCCTTCGACGCGCTCCGCCGCTTCACCCACGGCGCCGCCGACGAGCGGATCGGCGCCCTGTGCCCGATGCTCGACGGCACCTTCGACGCGAACCACCCCGAACTGCACGCCGAGCGCACCCGGTTGGAGGCGGCCGTACAGGGCCTCGTCGACCGCGCGCACCGGGCCGGCAGGCTCCGCACCGATGTCGGTGTCGGGGACCTGATGGTGGCCGTGTCCCAGCTGACCCGCCCGCTCCCGGGCACCGCCTGTCTGAACATGGACCGCTTCGTCCACCGTCATCTGCAGCTGTTCCTGGACGGCCTCGAAGCGCCCGCGCGCTCCGTGCTGCCCGGCTCGGCCGCCACTCTGGAGGATCTGCGGGGCGACTTCTGCGAGTAGCACCCCGAGCCGACCGTCCCGAAACCGGGCCCCGTAGCCGGAACCCCGGTCCCGTAGTCCGGCCCCGTAGCCCGTAGCCCGTAGCCCGTAGCCCGGGCCCGCGACCGGGTCCCGCGAGGACCCTTCTCCATCCCCGTACTCACGTCCTCACGTCCCGTTTTCTCCTTTACGTACCAAGAGGTGGCTCCCCCCATGTCCGAAACCGATCCCAGGCGCTGGAAAGCCCTGGTCTTCATCGCTCTCGCCCAGCTGATGGTCGTGCTCGACGCGACGATCGTGAACATCGCGCTGCCCTCCGCCCAGCAGGACCTGGGGATCTCGGACGGCAACCGGCAGTGGGTCATCACGGCCTACGCCCTCGCCTTCGGCGGTCTGCTGCTCTTCGGCGGGCGCATCGCCGACCTGTGGGGCCGTAAGCGCACCTTCGTCGTCGGTCTGATCGGCTTCGCCGCCGCCTCCGCCCTCGGCGGGGCCGCGACCGGCGAGGCGATGATGCTCGGCGCCCGCGCGCTCCAGGGCGCGTTCGGCGCGCTGCTCGCGCCTGCCGCGCTCTCCCTGCTCGCGGTGATGTTCACCGACGCCAAGGAGCGCGCCAAGGCCTTCGGCATCTACGGTGCGATCGCCGGTGGCGGTGGCGCCGTGGGCCTGATCCTCGGCGGCTTCCTCACCGAGTACCTGGACTGGCGCTGGACCTTCTTCGTCAACATCCCCTTCGCGGTCGTCGCTGCCATCGGCGCGTACTTCGTGATCCGTGAGCCGGCCGACGGCCGCAACCGCTCGCCGCTCGACATCCCCGGCGTCGTCCTCTCCACCCTCGGTCTGGTCGCGCTCGTCTACGGCTTCACCCGCGCCGAGTCCGCGGGCTGGTCCGACGCCACGACGATCGGCATGTTCGTCGGCTCCGCCGTGCTCCTCGCCGCGTTCGTCCTGACCGAGGCGAAGGTCAAGTCGCCGCTGCTGCCGCTGCGCGTCCTGACGGAGCGCAACCGCGGCGGTGTGTACCTCTCGCTGGGTCTGGCCGTCATCGCGATGTTCGGCCTGTTCCTCTTCCTGACGTACTACCTCCAGGTCGTGAAGGGGTACTCGCCGGTCAAGACGGGCTTCGCGTTCCTCCCGATGATCGCGGGCATGATCGTCGGCTCGACCCAGATCGGTACGCGGCTGATGGTGCGGGTTCCCCCGCGCTGGCTGATGGGTCCGGGCTTCCTGACCGCCGCCGTCGGCATGCTGCTGCTGACGCAGCTGGAGATCGGCACCTCGTACGCCGGTCTGATCCTCCCGGCCCAGCTGCTGCTCGGCCTCGGTATGGGTACGGCGTTCATGCCGGCCATGTCGCTCGCCACCCACGGCGTGGACCCGCGGGACGCCGGTGTGGCCTCCGCGATGGTCAACACCTCGCAGCAGGTCGGCGGCGCCATCGGTACGGCTCTGCTGAACACGATCGCGGCCTCGGCCACGACCGCGTACATCGCCGACCACGCGGCCGGTGCCACGAGCCAGGGCGCGCAGAAGCTGCTCCAGCTCCAGGGCATGGTCGAGGGCTACGCGGCGGCCATCTGGTGGGCCGTGGGCATCCTGGCCGTCTCGGCGGCGATAGCCGTCGCCCTCATCAACACCGGTAAGCCGGACGTCGGCGTGGTCGCCGGCTCGGGTTCGGGCGAGGATGCCGAGGACGAGGTGAAGATCCCCGTCATCGCGCACTGACGCCATGGCCCCGTGCGGGGCCCGCCTCTCGGCCGCTTCCTGCCCTGGTTCCGCTCAGCGGAGCCAGGGCAGGTCCGCGTTCGGGTCCGTCGGCTGGAGGCCCTCCGCCATCACCTTCATGATCGCGCCGAGCTGAGCCACCTGCTCCGGGCTGAGCCGGTCGAACATGGCCTGCCGTACGGCGGCGACATGGCCGGGAGCCGTCCGCCTCAGCACCTCGTACCCCTCGTCCGTGAGGCGCGCGAACTGCCCGCGCTTGTCGGAGGGGCAGTCCTCGCGCACCACCCAGCCGTTCTTCTCCAGGCGGGCGACGGCGTGGGAGAGCCGGGAGCGCGTGATCTTGGCGTCCTTGGCCAGTTCGGTCATCCGCAGCCTGCGCCGGGGCGCCTGGGAGAGGTGGACGAGCAGGCCGTAGTAGATGTGCGGCATGCCGGCGTCGCGCTGCAGCTGGCGGTCGAGATGGTCCTCGAGGAGGGTGGTGGCGTGGAGGTATGCGCGCCATACGCGCTGCTCCTCGTCGCTGAGCCAGCGGGGCGCGTCCGGCTGTGCTCCCTGCGCCGTCTGCGCCGTCTGCGCAGTCTGCGTTGCATCTGCTCCCTGCGCTGCATGTGCTCCCTGCGCCGACTGCGCTGCATGTGTGGCCTGCGCGGTCTGCGCCTTCTGTGCTGCGTGCGCCGTCTGCGCCGTGCCGTCGGGTGCCGTGGTCATGCGATCCATCCTACGACTCGTCCTTGAAAGTTGAACTACATCGCCTTACGCTCGGAGTGAGGCAAGCTTGAACCTTCAATCACCTGTGCCTCGGTCCCCTTACTCTCACCTTTCGGATCACGGGAGGCGGTCGTCATGGACGCCACGCTGGAACGGATGCCCGCCCTCTATCTCTCGCACGGCGCCCCGCCGCTCGCCGACGACCCGGTCTGGCCCGGCCAGCTCGCGGCCTGGGCCGCCGCGCTGCCCCGGCCCAGGGCGATCCTGATCGTCTCAGCCCACTGGGAGGAGGCCCCGCTCGCCCTCGGTGCCACCGAGACCGTGCCGCTCGTCCACGACTTCTGGGGCTTTCCCGAGCACTACTACCGGGTGCGGTACGCGGCGCCCGGCGCGCCCGAACTCGCCGCTTCCGTCCGCGCGATGCTGCGCGGCCCCGGTACGCCGGTGCAGGACATCCCCGACCGGGGGCTGGACCACGGCGCGTACGTCCCGCTGGTGGAGATGTTCCCCGACGCCGACATTCCCGTACTCCAGATCTCCCTGCCCACCCTTGACCCGCGGGCGCTGATGGACATCGGTCGCCGGCTCGCGCCGCTGCGCGACGAGGGCGTCCTCATCGTCGGCAGCGGATTCTTCACCCACAACCTGGCCGCGCTGCGGCACGTGGGGGCGGGAGTGCCGGGCTGGTCGGCGGAGTTCGACGACTGGGGCCGCCACGCCCTGGAGGCGCGGGACATCGACGCGCTCCTGGACTTCGAGCACACGTCCCCGGCGGGCCGCCTGGCCCACCCGCGCACGGAGCACTTCGCGCCGCTCTTCGTCACCCTGGGCGCGGCGGACGCGGCCGGGGACCTGGACGGCGGGCGGAGCGTGATCGAGGGGTTCTGGATGGGACTCGCGAAGCGTTCGGTCCAGTTCGGGTAGGGCCTGGGGGTGCGGCGGGCGCGTGGCGCCCCGTGTCACGAGGGCCCTGCGAGCCGCTTCTCGTACCAGGCCACGTCCCAGTACCGGCCGAACTTCCGGCCGACCTCTTCGTACGTACCGATGTGGCGGAAGCCGAACCGTGCGTGGAGGCGGACCGAGGGCTCGTTCGGCAGCGCGATCCCCGCGTACGCGCGGTGGACGTCCTCGGCCGCGAGGGCCTCGAAGAGCCGCTCGTAGAGGAGCGTGCCGATGCCGCGGCCGGCCGCGTCGGGGGAGAGGTACACGCTCACCTCGACGGAGGTGGAGTACGCGGGTCTGGGGCGAAAAGCGCTACTGGTGGCATATCCGAGAACTCGGCCTTCCGGCCCCTTCTGGGCATCGTGAGCAACCAGAAGGCGATGCGGGCCGTCTTCAGGGTGGGAGCGGAGCCAGGGAAGCCGCCGCTCCGGAGTGAAGGGCTCGGTGTCGAAGGTGATCGCGGTCTCGCGGACGTAGTGGTTGTACAACTCCGTCAGCTGCGCCAGGTCACCTTCCGTGCCCGGCCTGACCTGCATCTCTGTGCTTCTGGACGGCATGAGACCCCCTCGGTGGCGGCACAGGGTACTGCATGATCGCGAAAATCGATGCGCCGCGTGGGAATTCTGTCCTGATTCCAGTCGTTGTTTCCGTCGGATGCAGGGCACCCGAAAGGTGTCGCGACCTACTCAGCAAGGGAGCACGCATGGCAACCCGTGCCGTCGCCCGTCGTCAGTCCTCCGCCACCGGCGGTAGCGGCAAGAGCCGGGCGAGCAGCGTTCGCGTCGTGGGCGGGGAGATCGCCGACCGCGACCTGGTCGGCATGTACCTCGACGAGATCGCACGCACCCCCCTGCTCGACGCCGCCAAGGAGGTCGAGCTCTCCCAGACCATCGAGGCGGGTGTCTACGCCCGGCAGATCCTCGACGGCGCGGTGGACTCCGAGGCGGGAAGCGCGTCCCGTGAGGAGCTTGAGGCTCTGTACGAGGCGGGCGAGCGTGCCAAGGACCTCTTCATCAAGTCGAACCTCCGGCTGGTCGTCGCCGTCGCGCGGCGCTACCCGCGCAGCGGGCTGCCGCTGCTCGACCTGATCCAGGAAGGGAACGCGGGCCTGGTACGCGCGGTCGAGAAGTTCGACTACGCGAAGGGCTTCAAGTTCTCGACGTACGCCACGTGGTGGATCCGCCAGGCCATCACGCGGTCCATAGCCGACCAGTCGCGCACGATCAGGCTCCCCGTCCACCTGGTGGAGGAGCTCGGGCGGATCCGGCGCGTGCAGCGCGAGTTCAACCGGGAGAACGGCCGGGAGCCGGAGCCCGCGGAGATCGCGGCGGAGCTGGGCTCGACGCCCGAGCGGGTCGTGGACGTCCTGGACTGGGCGCGGGATCCGGTCTCGCTGAACATGTCGGTGGACGACGAGGGCGAGACGCAGTTCGGCGACCTCCTGGAGGACACGTCCGCGGTGTCGCCGGAGCAGTCCGTGCTGACGCTGCTGCGCAGTGAGGAGCTCGACGACCTGATCGACAAGCTCGACCACCGCACCGCGTCGATCATCCGGATGCGGTACGGCATCGAGGACGGCCGTGAGCGCACGCTGACCGAGGTCGGCAAGGAGCACGGCCTGACGCGTGAGCGGATCCGCCAGATCGAGAAGCACGCGCTCCTGGAACTGAAGAAGATGGCCCGCGACACGGGCTTCGACGCGGTGGCCTAGCGCGGCCGGTGCACCGGGCGGTCAGAGCCCCTGCCCTCGCGGGCAGGGGCACCGGGACCGCCCGGCACGGCACGCGACGAGGCGGGCCCCGGCCCGTCCGCCCGTCCGCTCGGGCGTTCACCCCGTCGTCGTCGCCGTTGTTGTCGCCGTCGCCGTCGCCGTTGTCGTTGTCGCCGCAGACAAGCGCGCGCCCAGGTTCTTCGCGTAGGTCGTCAGCGAGGACGGCGCGTGGATCGTGAACGGGGCGTCCACCAGGGCCAGCCGGATGGCCAGCCATTCGGTGGAGTCCGTGGTGCGCGTGCGCAGCCGGCACGTGGCCGAGCCGGTCGGGGTCGGGGTGAGGTGCGCCGGAAGGCGGGCCGCCACGAAGTCGGCGGGGGCGTCGAACGTGACGTCCAGGTCCAGTTCCGCCTGTGCCCGGGACATCGAGCGCGTCATGTACTCGGCCGCGCCGCCCGCCGGCAGCTCCCGAGGGGCGAAGCGCGCCCCCGTCGCGAACGGGTCGGACACCCGGTCGACCCGGAACGTCCGCCAGTCCTCGCGCTCCATGTCGTACGCCATGAGGTACCACCGCCGCCCGGTCGACACGAGCCGGTACGGCTCGACCAGGCGGCGCGACTCGGTCCCGTCCCCCGCGCGGTAGCCGAACCGCAGCCGTTCCTGCGCCGTCACCGCGCTCGCGAGGGCCGTCAGTGTCGACGGCGCGACCGTCGCCCCGTCCCCCCGCGTCAGCGGTATCGTCGCGTTCTGCAGCGTGGAGACCCGGTGCCGCAGCCGCGACGGCAGCACCTGCTCCAGCTTGGCCAGCGCCCGTACCGATGCCTCCTCCACGCCCTCGATCGCGTGCCCGGCCCCCGCCCGCAGGCCCACCGCGATCGCGACCGCCTCCTCGTCGTCGAGCAGCAGCGGCGGCATGGCCGTACCCGCGACCAGGCGGTACCCACCCACCGCGCCCTTCGACGCCTCCACCGGATAGCCGAGCTCCCGCAGTCGGTCGATGTCCCGGCGGATCGTGCGCGCGGAGACCGAGAGCCGCTCGGCGAGCTCGCTGCCCGGCCACTCGCGCGGCGTCTGGAGCAGCGAGAGCAGATTCAGGAGTCGTGCCGGAGTGTCCGTCATGGGCCCCAGCATGCGCCGCATCTAGGACATCGGCTGACCTATATGGCCTCTACGTTTCTCCCATGAGTTCACACGACGCCGCCGTGCAGGGTGCAGCGGCCACCGACCGCAGGCGCTGGATAGCCCTCGCCATCGTCATGACCGCGGCCTTCATGGACCTGGTCGACGCCACGATCGTCAACATCGCGATCCCGAGCATCGAGCGGAACCTCGGCGCGTCCTTCGGCGCGATCCAGTGGATCACCGCCGGCTACGCCCTGGCGTTCGCCGCCGGTCTGATCACCGGCGGCCGTCTCGGCGACATCTACGGCCGCAAGCGGCTGTTCCTGCTCGGCACGGCAGGCTTCACCGTCGCCTCCGCGCTCTGCGGCTTCGCCGCGAGCCCGGAGATGCTGGTCGCCTCCCGGCTGCTCCAGGGCGCGGCGGCGGCGATGATGGTCCCGCAGGTCCTGTCGATCATCCACGTCACCTTCCCCGCCCACGAGCGCGGCAAGGTCTTCGGGATGTTCGGCGCGATCATCGGCCTCGGCGCGGTCTCCGGCCCGCTCCTCGGTGCGCTGCTCACCCAGTGGAACATCGCGGGCCTGGAGTGGCGCCCGATCTTCCTCATCAACCTGCCGGTCGGCATCGCGGGCATCATCCTGGGGCGGAAGTTCATCACCGAGTCGAAGGCGCCCAAGGCGCTCCGCCTCGACATCGTGGGCGTGCTGCTCGTGACACTCGCGCTGCTGATGCTCATCTACCCGCTGACGCGCGGCCGTGAGCTGGACTGGCCGCTCTGGGGCCATCTCTGCATGGCAGGCAGCCTCGTCGTCTTCGCCGCCCTCGTCGCGTACGAGAAGTACAAGACGAAGAAGGACGGCTCCCCGCTCCTCGAACTGACGCTGTTCAAGGTGAAGAGCTTCGCGGCCGGTATCGCCGTCCAGCTGACCTTCGGTGTCGTGATGGGCATCTTCTTCCTGGTCTGGACCCTGTACATGCAGATCGGCCTGGGCTGGAGTCCGCTGAAGGCGGGTCTGACGGGCGTGCCGTTCTCGATCGCCGTCTCCACGGCGGCCGGTCTGTCGGTGCAGAAGCTCGTCCCGCGCTTCGGCCGCAAGGTGCTGCAGACGGGTGCGGCGACGATGGCCGCGGGCATGCTCCTCTACCTGTGGGAGGCCGGGCGGTACGGGACCGGCATCGAGGCCTGGCAGATGATCCCGCCCCTCGTCGTCATGGGTGTGGGCATGGGTCTGATCGTGGCCCCGCTGACGGACGCGGTCCTCTCGGACGTGCCGCGCGAGCACGCGGGCTCGGCCTCGGGCCTCATCAACACGACCGGGCAGATGGGCAACGCGCTCGGACTCGGGCTCGTGTCGGTCGTCTTCTTCGGCGTGATCGACGAGGAGCGGCTCGCGAAGGCACCGGCGGAGGTCGGGGCGGCCTTCACGGACGCGTTCCAGAACGCGCTGGGATGGGCGGTGGCGGTGCTCGCCGTGATCTTCCTGGTGATGTTCGCGCTCCCGGCGAAGCCGAAGCAGCACATCGAGGGCGCGGACGCGGACGGCGACGGGGACACGGATGCTCTCGCGACCGTGGAGAAGGAGCCGGCGCTCACGCACTGACCCGCCGCGGTGCGAACCGCCTCGCACGACGGGGTTCTCGAGGGGCGGTGCGTTCCACGAACGCACCGCCCCTCGGTGCGTACCGCTCAGGTCAGGAGCGGTTCACCACGCCTCCGGCGTCCAGGCTGCGGCTGAACTTGGTGGTGCGCATCGCCGCCACAGGCGGTGTCGCCTGCTGGACCCAGCCCTCGTCCCAGGTGAACTGGCCGTTGATGTCACCGTGTGTCTGCCACACCTGCCCGCCTGTCGTGAGCACCTTGATGTAGGCGTCGTTGCCCTGGGCCTCGATGCCGACAGCGCATACGTTCGGCGGATAGTCGGGGTTGGCGGGATCCATGCCGACCGCCGTGGCGTTGGCGCATGCTCGACGTCGGCGTCCGCTTCTACCTGGCGGACGGGCTGCGGCCGCGCGACGTCTTCCTGGGCACGGCGGCAGCCGACCACGCCGACCTGTGGTCGACGGAGTGCCCCGACCCGGCCGCGTGTCTGCGGGACGAGCCGCGGATCTGGCTCGTCGTGGCCGGTGACGCGGCCGATCCGCTGGACGCCCTCCCGGCCGCCCAGGCGCGGGCCCTCAGAGCGCGCTACACCGCGACCGGCACCGAGCGACTGACCGGCGTGACGGTGGCCCTGCTCGTGCGCGTCCCCTAGACATGGCCCCGGGGGCGCGGCCCGTACGGTCGGCCTCCCGGCGCGCCGTGCCTCACCTCACTCGGGCGCGGTGCTCCATCGCGTCGCGTGCGCTGCGCTCGTCCTCGTAGACCTCGCACATGTGGCGGCCGTCGGGTGTCGCCGTGTGCTCCACCTCCCAGAGGCTCATCTCCGTGCCGTCGAGCAGCAGGAACGCGTGCTCGTAGAGGGTGAAGCCGGCGTCCCGGCCGCCCTCCGCCGCGTACTGACGGCCGAACGCCTGCGTGATGTGGTGCGCGTACGCCACGCGCAGCCGGCACGCGGTCTCCTCGCCGGGCCGGTCCTCGTTCTCCGCGCGGCGCAGCACCCGCCGGGCGTGGTCCGGTGAGTCCTCGGCGACGTACTTCCGGGGCTGCTTCGCTATCCGGCGGGACAGCAGGGTGCTCAGCAGCTCCAGGTCGCCGTCCTCGTCGAAGTCCGGGTCGGTGGAGCGCTCGACGCCCCAGCCCGGGGAGAAGCGGGCGGGCAGCCGGGAGGCGGCGAGCCGGGCCTCCGCCTCGTCCGCGTACAGCTCGTGCTGCTCGGTGCCGTCCCGGCCGGAGTTGTGCACCAGCTCCCAGAGGCTGAGCGCCGTGCCGTCGGCCAGGAGATAGGTGTGGCGGTACGTGGTGCGGTGCAGCGACGCGCTGTGGTGCGAGGAGTGCAGCGCGCTGGAGTGGGCGAACGCCGTCTCCAGACGCTCGATCGTGGAGTCGGGCAGGTCGAAGGAGTTGAGCGCCCGGCCGAGGAGCCGCTCAACGTGCGTCTCGGTCGTCTCGTACGGATCGAGATGATCCCGCGGATCGTTCAAGAGGGTCTCCAGGCCGTCGCCGCATGTCACTTGGTGCTTGCTTAACGTAGTCCCTGGGTCTGACATCGTGTCCGGGGTTCGGCAAAACGACGGGGGCGTGCGGGAAGTTCCCGCACGCGGGTCGGCGGTCGTCTCAACTCCCTTTGTTGTATGGGGAGTCGACAAGCGGGGAGGGTTCGTACAGCTCGCGGTACGAGGGGAAGTCCCCGCCCGGTCCCGTCACCCCCTCGGCGGTACCCCGGACCGCCCGGACGATCGCCCGGGTGACCAGGTCCGCGCCCGCCGCGAGGATCTCGTTGAGAGCGAGCGGACCGGCGTCCGGGGCCTGCTCGCGCGCGCCGGTCGCGAGGGCGAAGACCGTGTCGCCGTCGTTGAGGAGATGGACCGGGCGGACGGCGCGCGCGATGCCGTCGTGCGCCGTGCCCGCGAACTTCTGCGCCTGCGCCCGGGTCAGCGCGGCGTCCGTCGCGACGACCGCGAGGGTGGTGTTGAGGGGCGGCGGTGCGTTCCTCGCCGAGGCCTCGGCGAGGCGCAGCCTCGCGGCCTCGTGGACCGCCGGATCCGGGTAGGCGGGCCGGCCCTGGAAGTACTCCCCGTACAGCGCGCCCGTCTCCGGATCGACCGCCGAGCCGACCGCGTTGACGACGACCAGCGCGCCGACCGTGATCCCCGACTCCAGGACCGTGCTCGCCGTGCCGACCCCGCCCCTGAGCCCGCCGACGACGGCGCCCGTGCCCGCCCCGACCGCGCCCGTCTCCACGCGCGCGTGGACCTCCGTCGCCGCGGCGGCCTCCACCGCGGCCCGCCCCGTGGACGCGTCCGGCCGGGCGGCGAAGTCGCCGCCGCGGCCCAGGTCGAAGACGCAGGCGGCGGGGACCACGGGGACCACGTGCGAGGGCTCGGGCCCGACCCGTACCCCACGCCCCCGCTCCTCGAGCCAGGCCATCACTCCGGCCGCCGAGTCGAGCCCGTACGCGCTGCCGCCCGTCAGGACCACGGCATCGATCCGACGCACGACGTTACGGGGGTCGAGGGCGTCGGTCTCCCGCGTGCCGGGCCCGCCGCCGCGCACGTCCACGCCTGCGACGGCCCCGCCCTCGGGGGCGAGGACGACGGTGGTTCCGCTGAGGGCCCGCGGCCCGGCCACGCGCGCGTGGCCGACCCGCAGCCCCGTCACGTCCGTGATGGCGTCATGGTTCGTCATGGTGCCTGCGTACCACGCCTGTTCGATCAGTGCCCGTGGCCGGGGCCGGGCCCGTGCGAGACGGGGGTGCGCGCGGCCAGCGTCACCCCGGCCGCCACGGTCGCCGCCGCCGCGAGACCGGCCAGCAGGACCGCCCAGCGGCCGGCGAACGTGCACATGAGGATCGCCAGCGACGAGACGGGCAGTACGAGCTGCTGTGCGATGCCGACCTTGAAGTACCGGGCGTGGAGCAGCCACACGCAGAGCAGGAAGAGCGCGGTGGGGATCGTCACGGCGGAGGAGGCGGCGAGCGTGGAGATGTGGGCCTCGCCCACCGTCTGCTCGACGGCGATCTCGATCCCGGCGCCGATGGCGGCGGCGGAGGCGAAGATCAGGTAGTGGCCGTAGCCCCAGAGGAACCCCTGCCGGTTGGAGCGCAGGCGGACATGGGCGGGGGCGGCGAAGTAGATCCACCACGCGGCGTAGACGATCAGCAGGCCGCCCGCGGTGATCGGGAGCAGCTCGTCCAGGGCGTCGTACTCGCTGACCCCCGTCTTCACGGCGACCGTCGCCGCCGCGATGCTCTCGCCGAGCACGATGATGGTGAACAGGCCGTAGCGCTCGGCGATGTGATGCGCGTGCCAGTGGGTGTTGGTGTCCTTCTCCGCGATCGCGGGGACCGCCAGTTCGGCGACGACCATGACGACGAAGATCCACGTGCGGGCGGACTCGGGGGCCCACAGGAGGGCGGTCCACCCGATCTGGCAGAGGACGACGCCCGCCGCGTACCGGCGGCACATCGTCCGCTCGGCGGGGTCCGCCGCGTGGTGGGCGGCGCGCAGCCACTGGAACGAGAGGGCGAGCCGCATGACCACGTAGCCGACCACGGTGACGAGGAAGTCGTCCTCGAAGACGCGGGAGACCCCGGCGGCGAGGATGAGGACGCCGGCGATCTGGACGAAGGTGGCGACGCGGTAGATGACGTCGTCGTTGTCGTAGGCGGAGGCGAACCAGGTGAAGTTCATCCAGGCCCACCAGATCGCGAAGAAGACCATCGCGTAGTGGGCGATGCCGTCGGCGGCGTGGTGCTCGGCCACCGCGTGCACGAGCTCGGCGCCGGCCTGGGCGACGGCGACGACGAAGCAGAGGTCGAAGAAGAGCTCGAGCGGTGTGGCGGCGCGGTGGGCCTCGGCGCGGGATCGCGCGACGAGGGGCAGGAACGGTTGCGTCATGCGCCACAGGACATCAGAGCCGGGCCCGGCCCCCGGCCTTCGGCACGCGGACCGGAGCGCGGGCGCTCGGCTGCCCGGGGCCCCGCGGCCCGGGCAGGGACGTTCCGGCAGTCCGAGGCCGACGACGCCCCCTCCGCCTCCGACAGCCGGAGCGCCGGGACCCCCGCCCGCCGGATCACGGGCCATGGCCTCCGCCCCGACCCGTGGGTGATGCCGACGCGGGCCCGGCCCGTGGGTGGTGCCGACGCCGGCCCGGCCGTGGGTGCCCTGGCCCGGTGGGCGGGCGGCCTGGTCGCGGACAGGCCGCGCGGCGCGCGGGCGACGATCCTGTCGTTGCGTCGTCACCGGCCTTCCCGACGCCTACGGCCGCGGCCGGGCAGGGCGAACGAGCGACACGCTCACCCGCCCGGTCCGCAAAACAGGTTGAATTCCGGCATACCGTCCTAGCGTGTGCGCGTGACCGAGCCACCCGAGACCGAGCCACCCGCGACCGGGCGACCGCAGAGCCCCCCGCCCGTCGTGCAGACACCCGCCGACGTACGCCGCCGGGCCACGCTCGCCGGAACCTCCGTCTCCGCGCTGCTGATCGTCGCGATCGTCCTCGGCAGCCGGCTGCTGCGAGACTTCGACTCGGTGCTTCTTCCGTACGCCGTCGCCACCGTCTTCCTCGCCTTCGGCGTGGCCTACCGCTACACCGTCTGGATCTCCGCGCCCGGTGCCCGCCGCCTCTTCACGCAGGGCCGGCGTTCGTTCTTCTCGGCCGCCAACTTCCGCAGGGCGCCCACCGCGCTGCCGAAGATGATCGCCACCTATCTCGGCTTCCAGAAGTTCCTCGGCGCCCGGTCCCACGCCCGCTGGGCGGCGCACCAGTTGATCTTCTGGGGCTGCGTCCTGGCCGCCCTGATCACCTTCCCGCTCACCTGGGGCTGGTTCACCTTCACCTCGTCCACCGGGTCGGGGCCCGGCTACGAGATGCGCGTCTGGGGCTTCGAGGTCCTCGGCTTCGACTCCCTGAACATCGTCGGCTGGCTGATGTTCCACGGGCTCGACATCGCCGCCGTCCTCGTCATCCCCGGCGCCTGTTACTTCCTGTGGCGCCGGATGAAGGACCGCGGGGCCATCAGCGGCCAGCGCTTCGCCTACGACCTCGTCCCGCTGATCGCCCTCATCGTCATCTCCGTGACCGGGCTCCTGCTCACCTTCTCGTCGATCTTCCTGCACGGCGGCGGCTACGAGTTCCTGGCGATCCTGCACATGGTGTCCGTGGTCTTCACCCTCATCTACATCCCGTTCGGGAAGTTCTTCCACATCGTGCAGCGGCCCGCCGCCGTCGGCATGCAGCTCTTCAAGTACACGTCCCGCCGCAGGGACGGCGACGAGATCCTCACCTGCCGCCGCTGCGAGGAACCCATCGACACCACCCCCTATGTCGAGAACCTCCAGGGCACCATGCGCGACCTCGGGCTCGGCTTCGACCAGGGACCCGAGTACTGCCCCCGCTGCAAGCGCGTGATGCGCGGCAACGCCTACCTGACCCACGTCAAGAAGGGCTTCAAGTGACCCAGCAGCACGTGGGCCGCGGCCGCGGGCTCCCGCTCGACCCCTCGATCGCCCCGCCCGGCACCCGCGACTTCCGTGACGCCGGAGGCATCCCCGCCGACCGCTGGCACGCCGACCAGAACGGCGAGACGCTCGTCCCCACCCACTGCTGCTTCTGCGGCGTCCAGTGCGGCATGTACCTGCGCGTCGACCGTGCGGGCAAGGTCTTCGGCGTCGAACCCCGCAACCACGACATCAACCGGATGCGGCTCTGCCCCAAGGGCATCAACGCCTACCAGCAGGTCAACCACCCCGACCGGCTCACCACCCCGCTCATGCGCCGCAACCATGACGAGGAGTTCCGCGAGGCGAGCTGGGAGGAGGCGCTCGACCGCACCGTCGCCGAGATCCGCCGCATCCAGGCCGAGTACGGCAACGACTCCTTCGGCCTGCTCGGCGGGGCCAGCCTCTACTCCGAGAAGACCTATCTCGTCGGCAAGTTCGCCCGCGTGGCCCTGAAGTCCCGGCACGTCGACTACAACGGGCGCCTGTGCATGGTCTCCGCGGCCGGAGCCAACAAGCTGTCCTTCGGCATCGACCGGGCCGGCAACCCGTTCTCCGACATCCTCCTCACCGACTGCCTCCTCATCGCCGGCTCCAATGTCGGCGAATGCTTCCCCGTGATGACCCAGTACCTCTGGGGAGCCCGGGACCGCGGCGCGTCCCTGATCGTCGTCGACCCCCGCGAGACGGCCGTCGCCCGCACCGCAGACCTCCATGTCGCACTCAAGCCCGGCACCGACTCCGCGTTCTTCAACGCCGTCCTGCACGTGATCGTCGCCGAGGGCCTCACCGACGAGGCGTATCTCGCCGCCCACACCACCGGCTGGGACGAGGTGAAGAGGACCGTCCAGGAGTACCCACCGTCCCGCTCCGCCGAGATCTGCGGCGTGCCCGAGGAGCAGATCGTGCGCACCGCCCGGATGTTCGCCGGCGCGGACCGGGCCATGGCCTGGCACGCCCGCGGCGTCGAGCACCACTCCCAGGGCGTCGAGAACTGCCTGACGATCATCAACCTGTGCACCGCCACCGGGAACATCGGCAAGCCGGGCGCCGGCTACGGCACCATCACCGGCCAGGGCAACGGTCAGGGCGGCCGGGAGCACGGCCAGAAGTCCGACCTGCTGCCCGGCGGCCGCTCCATCACCAACCCCGAGCACCGACGGCAGATCTGCGAGATCTGGGGCGTCGACGAGTCCGAACTCCCGCCCGCCGGCACCTCCATGATGGAGATGGTCTGGCAGATGCAGCGAGAGGAGATCCGCGGCCTGATCGGCATCTGCAACAACCCCTTCGTCTCCCTCCCCCACTACGCGACCGTCAAGAACGGCTACGACACCCTCCAGTTCCACGCCCAGTTCGACTTCTTCCTCTCCGAGACCGCCGCCAACGCGCACGTGGTCTTCCCGGTCACCGTGTGGGCCGAGGACGAAGGCGTGATGGCCAACGCCGAGGCCCGGGTCGTCAAGCACAACAAGGCGCAGGAGCCGCCCGCCGGGGTCCGCACCGACACCTGGGTGATCTGCGAACTCGCCAAGCGCCTCGGCGTCGGGGACAAGTTCGACTTCCCCGACTCCCGTTCCGTGTTCGAGGAGCTCCGCGTCGCGTCCGCCGGAACGGTCAACGACTACTACGGCATCACGTACGAACGTCTGGAGGAGACGGGCGGTATCGCCTGGCCCTGCCCGTCCACCGACCACCCGGGTACCCCCCGCCTCTTCGAGGACGGCAGGACCTACCACCCCGACGGCAAGATCCATATGCAGGTCGTCGAATGGCGCCCGCCGATGGACCCGTACAGCGAGGAGTACCCCCTCTCGCTGACCACCGGCCGCACCGTCGCCCACTTCCTCTCGGGGAACCAGACCCGGCGCCTGGGCGCCCTCGTCGAACAGACGCCGAGGCCCTGGGTCGAGGTCCACCCCTCCCACGGCTTCTGCAACGGCGAACCCGTCCGCGTCGTGACCCGCCGCGGCAGCGTGGTCTTCCCCGCCCTGGTCACCGAGGCGATCCGACCGGACACCGTCTTCGTGCCGTACCACTGGCCGGTCCCCGCCGCCGCCAACACCCTCACCATCGACGCCCTCGACCCCCGCTCCAAGATCCCCGAGTACAAGGTCTGCGCGGCCCGCATCGAGGCCGCCGAACGGATCGACGAGGTCCCCGCGCCCCCGACCGCCCCCGGGCAGCTCGCCTACCCGGAGACGCAGGTCTCCCGCACCGACCCCCTGCCGCCCACGTCCCCGCAGGGCCGTGGCACCTCGGAGAGGAGCTGACGCAGCTCATGATGGGCCGCACGATCTTCATCGACCCCGGGCGCTGCATCGGCTGCCAGGCGTGCGTCTCGGCCTGCCGCGAGTGCGACTCGCACCGCGGCAAGTCGATGATCCACCTCGACTACCCCGACGAGGGGCACTCCGTCGCCTCCCTTCCCACGGTCTGCATGCACTGCGAGGACCCGGTCGCCCCCTGCGCCGAGGTCTGCCCGGCCGACGCCATCCTCGTCACCGCCGACGGCGTGGTGCAGCAGGCCGACACCACCCGCTGCATCGGCTGCGCCAACTGCGTCAACGCCTGCCCCTTCGGCGTCCCGAAGATCGACCTCCAGGCGAAGCTGCAGATGAAGTGCAACCTCTGCTACGACCGCACCGCCTACGGACTCGCCCCGATGTGCGCCACGGTCTGCCCCACCGGCGCCCTCTTCTACGGGACTCTCGAGGAGCTCCAGAGCGAGCGCCCCGGCGTCCAGGTCGCCGACTCCTTCACCTTCGGATCCACGACCGTCTCCACCGGAGTGGCGATGGTCGTCCCCGCCGACAAGGTCCAATGGCCGGTCCCCGGCGGGCTCCCCGTCGTGGAGATCAACGGAAGGGCCGTCCGATGAGCGTCATCGAGCAGCCGCCCGCCGACGGCCAGGGCGCGGCCGACGCCGCCCAGGAGGCGTTGCGCGACCGTATCGCCGCCGATTCGCTCACCACCCGGCGCGACTACCTCCGGATCGTCGCCACCGTCTCCGGCGGCCTGGCCATCGGCGGCATCGGTGTCGCCTCCGGAATCCTGCACCGCCACGGCGACACCGACGGGACACCCGAACCCAGGAGGATCGCCGACCAGCTGCTCCCCGGCGAGTCCCTCGCCTTCCGCTACCCCGAGCAGGAGGACCGAGCGGTCGCCGTCCGCCTGGAGGACGGCACCCTCGCCGGCTACTCGGCCGTCTGCACCCACCTCGCCTGCGCCGTGCTCTGGCGGCAGGACCGTGGCACCGGGGGTGAGCTGTACTGCCCCTGCCACGAAGGAGTCTTCGACGCCCGTACGGGAGAGGTGACGGCGGGCCCACCGCCGCGGGCGCTGCCGAAGGTGCTCCTGGTGGAGGAGGCCGACGGCAGTGTCTGGGCGGTCGGCACCACCCGCTCGGGCGAGAGCGTCCAGGAGAGCCTGTGCCGGCAGCTCGGTGCCGAGCGCCCGGACCTGGCCGAGCGCCTCAACTGCCCGGGCACCTCCGCGGGCGGGGCCGTCACGAGGAGCGAGCGCACATGACCGACGCGCCCTTCCCCCGGGACCCCGAGGTCCCCGGCCGGGCCCCGGGCGCCCCCGACCAGGGCCCCGTCCCGCCGCCCGAGCCGCCGCCGCGCCCTGGCTACACCCCCGGGAGTGCGCAGCCCCGGCTGAACCGGCCGGTCCACGAGCGCTATCCGCAGATCCGGCCCACCAGTGGCTACGGCGACCCCCGGGTCCGCCACACCGGCCCGGGCCCCGGCGCCGGTACGGAGCAGGAGCCCGAGCGCTCGGCGAAGCTGAACGCGCGCCTGACCCTGGCCCTCACGGTCCTCATCGGGCAGCTCTGGGGGCTGACGATCGTGGTCGACGAGTGGATGGCCGGCGACACCGGCACGGCCTGGTGGGGGGCCGGCTTCCTCGTCCTGTCGTTCCTCGTCGTCCTGGGCCTGTGGCTGCTCGACCCGAGGGACCGCTGAGCCGGCCGCCGGAATCGACGGGACCGCCGGGACCTGTAGGACCGCCGGGACCGCCGGGACCGCCGGGACCGCCGGGACCACCGGGACCACCGGGACCGCCGGGACCGCCGGGACCGCCGGGACCGCCGGGACCACCGGGACCACCGGGACCACCGGGACCACCGGGACCACCGGGACCGCCCGGAATCGACGGGGTTCACGGCCCCGTACCCGGCGTACCCTGGATAGATGAGCACCGCCCCCGCCCACGGACCGCGAGACCCGAAGCAGCCCGGCAGACAGTCGATCCCCGAGAACACCACGAAGCCGAAGCTGTTCTTCGATGATCCGCTGGACCAGCAGTCCGCGGACGATACGGACCGCGGGTGGGGCGAGCGGCCTCACGGCGGCAGCGACAGTGCCGCCGATCTTGCGCGCTTCCTCGAAGAGAAGCCGCCGCACCACCTCTGACGCCGGTGCGAGTCGCCGGCTAGGGGGTGGGGTGCGACCCGGTGCCGCCGGTGCCGCTCCCGCCGCCGGCGGGGCCCGTGCCCGTACCCCCGCCGTTGTCCGCGTTCGGGCCGCGCTGGGCGACCAGCAGGTCGCGGATCTCCTTCAGGACCTCCAGCTCGCTGATCTCCAGCGTCTCCTGGACGCTCTCCTTCGCCCTGTCGTGGGCGGCCCGCTTGGCCAGGTACTTCGCCATGGGAAGCACCATCAGGAAGTAGACGACGGCGGCCGTGATCAGGAAGCTGAGGACGGCGCTGAGCACCAGGCCCCACATGATCGGGATGCCGGAGACCGCGTTCCCCGCGTCGTCGACCACACACGGACCCTTGAGGCAGGAGCGGTAGCTCTCCAGGTCCTTCGTGCCGAAGGCGCCGACCAGCGGGTTGATGACACCCTTCACCACGGAGTTCACGATGTTGGTGAACGCGGCACCGATGACGACCGCCACCGCGAGGTCGATCACGTTGCCGCGCATGAGGAAGGCCTTGAAGCCTGCCATCACGCTTTCCTTCTTCGGACTCACTCAGGTGCCTTTCGTTGTTTGTGCAGGTAGCTGTGCCAGGAGTCGTGCAAGTAGCGCTGCCATTAGGCCGCGAAGCACGCAGACGCGTCCAATCCGTACACACGGAACGGTTACTTGACAGGCAGTCCGTGCGAATCAGCACAGGGTCACCGCCAGTTGGGACGTCATCCCCGCACCCGCCAAGGCCGTCGCCGTCGACCGTGGAACGGACAGGACGACCAACGCCCCACCGTCCGGACGAGTCTCACCCGTACGCGGAACGTCGGCCACTCGAGCGCCCGTCGCGACCACCCGGGCCTCACCGCCACCGCCACCACCGACGCCCGTCGGCGAGTTGGGCGCGGCGATCACATCCACCCGGTCACCGGGCCGCAGCAGCCGCACGGCCGCCGCGTCGGCGATCCGCACCGGCGCCGACACCCACCGCACCACGGGAGCCCGTTGCTGTTCCCGCGCCGCCGTGGGCGGGGGAGGGCCGGCGGAGACCTCGCCCCCGCCCGCGACCGCCAGCGCGGCCGCACTCATCGCGAGGATCGCCGCCGGGGCCCGGCGCCGGCGCCGCAGCGCCCGTCGCAGTCGCTGCCGCCCTCCCCGTACCCGCAGAGGTTCGAACGGCGGGACCGGGCAGGGCGCGGGAACGGGGGAGCGGTCGGGGTACGGAAGAGGGGTCGAGGGAGGTGAGGTCGTCATGGCGGCACCGCCTGTCCGTGCGCGTAGGGAGTCGTACCGTCCTCCGGCCGTCCGGAGAACCGCTCCCACCATCCCGCGTCCGCGAACATCCCGCCGAAGCCTGTGGACCACCCGCCGCCTGTGGACAACTCCCTCACTCCTCAGGGGGATTCACCAGAGGGTCAGGGAAGCTCGATCCCCAGCTCCCAGCCGTCGTGCGCGTGCGTGCACAGGCAGTCCCGGTCCGCCGTGTCCGGCAGCGCGCCCACCGCGTCGAAGAGCACCTCCCGCAGCCGCCCCACGTTCGCGCGGAACACCTGGAGGACCTCGGTGTGCGTGACGCCCTCGCCCGTCTCGGCGCCCGCGTCCAGGTCCGTGACGAGGGCCAGCGAGGTGTAGCAGAGGCCCAGCTCGCGGGCGAGGACGGCCTCCGGGTGCCCGGTCATGCCGACCACCGACCAGCCGGCCGCCGCATGCCAGCGCGACTCCGCACGCGTGGAGAACCGAGGCCCCTCCACGACGACCATGGTGCCGCCGTCCACCGGCTCCCAACGGTGCGCCCGCGCCGCCTTCAGGGCCACCCGCCGCCCGTCCGGGCAGTAGGGGTCGGCGAAGGTCGTGTGCACGACGTTCGGCACGGCCCCGCCCCAGGCCTCCGGCAGCGGCTCCCCGTCGAAGTACGTCTGCGCCCGCGACTTCGTACGGTCGACCAGCTGGTCCGGTACGACGAGGGTGCCGGGCCCGTACTCGTCCCGCAGGCCGCCCACCGCGCACGGGCCGAGGATCTGCCGTACGCCCACCGAGCGCAACGCCCACAGGTTGGCGCGGTAGTTGATCCGGTGCGGGGGCAGCGTGTGGCTCCGGCCGTGCCGGGGCAGGAACGCGACCCGCCGTCCCGCGACCTCGCCGAGGAAGAGACGGTCGCTGGGGCTGCCGTACGGGGTGTCGACGGACACCTCCGTCACGTCCTCCAGGAAGGAGTAGAAGCCCGAGCCGCCGATCACACCGATGTCCGCATACACGTGGGTCGCCATGGCGGTCACATTATCGGCCCGAGGAACGGCGGAAGCCCCACCGCGCACAGCGGTGAGGCTTCCGTAAGAACCGTGAGAACCGTGGTCAGGAGACCCGGGCTCAGACCTTGGTCAGGCGGCCGAGGTGGAACTCGACGCGCTTGACGTCGAGGACGTCGACGAGCTCGACGAAGCGGCAGGCTTCGCGTCCGAGGACGACGCCGAGGAGGTCGACGACGAAGCGGACTTCGACGACGAGGCGGGCGAGCTGGAGCTCGACGAGCCGCGGCTGTCGTTCCGGTAGAAGCCGGAACCCTTGAAGACGATGCCGACCGCCGAGAACACCTTCTTCAGGCGTCCCTTGCAGCTCGGGCACTCGGTCAGCGCGTCATCGGTGAACTTCTGCACCGCCTCGAGGCCCTCGCCGCACTCGGTGCACTGGTACTGGTAGGTCGGCACTTGTCTTCCTCCTGGCACTCACACTCATCGAGTGCTAACGACGATCCATAGTGACGTATTCCGCGGGATCAGTCCACCGTCACCGGCACTCGGTGACCGATACCACGTGCGTGGACCCGGACCGACGCCCGGGGGGTCAGCCGCGAGCGCAGCGCCAGGAGCGTGGCCAGCGCGAGCGCCGTGCCCACCAGCGGCACCAGGAACCCGGTGCTCGCGCCGTGCTCGTCGGCGAGGCGGCCGGCGACCGTCACGGCCGCCGCCTGCCCCAGTGCCACGGCGCCGGTGAGCCAGGTGAAGGCCTCGGTCCTGGCGGAGGCCGGGACCAGGGTCTCGACGATGGTGTAGCCGGTGATCAGGGCCGGGGCGATGCACAGACCCACGATCAGGCCGAGCGCGCCGAGCAGCAGCACGGAGTGCGCCGACCAGAGCAGCGAGGCCGCCACGGTCAGTCCGGCGTAGCCCAGGATCAGGCGCTTGCGCGGGCCGGTCTTCCAGGCCACGGCGCCGCACGCGATGCCCGCGAGCATGTTGCCCGCGGCGAAGATCCCGTACAGCAGACCGTTGGCGCCGGGGTTGCCGATCTCCTCGGAGAACGCGGTCAGCGAGACCTGCATACCGCCGAAGACCGAGCCGATGCCCAGGAAGGCGACGGCCAGAACCCGTACTCCCGGGATCGACAGGGCGGAGACGCGCCCCTCGCCGCTGGAAGCGGCGGCGACGAGGCCGTGGGCGGGCTGGGTGCCGCGCTGGGCGGCGAAGAACAGACCGCCGAAGAGCGTGAGCGCCGCCTCGGCGATCAGGCCGGCCGCGGGGTGCACGCCGGTGCAGAGCGCGGTGGCGAGGACGGGACCGACGACGAAGGTGAACTCGTCCGTGACCGACTCGAAGGCCGCGGCCGTCGGCATCAGCGGCGAGTTCTCCAGCTTCGCCGCCCAGCGGGCACGGACCATCGGCCCGACCTGCGGGACGGAGGCACCGGCCGGTACGGCGGCGAGGAAGAGGGCCCACATCGGGGCGCCCGCGAGGGCGAGCACCACGAGCAGGGAGACGGCGGCGGAGTGGACCAGCACTCCGGGGACCAGGACGGCGCGCTGGCCGAAGCGGTCGGCGAGCTTGCCGCTCTGCGGGGCGAACAGCGCCATGGAGACGCCGGTGACGGCGGCGACCGCGCCGGCGCTGCCGTACGAACCGGTGGTGTGCTGGACGAGCAGAACGATGCCGATCGTCAGCATCGCGAAGGGCTGCCGGGCGGCGAACCCGGGGAGCAGGAAGGACAGCGCTCCGGGGGTACGCAGGAGCTGTCCGTAACCGGCGCGCTTGCCTGCGGCCTTCCCGGCCTTGCCCGCCTTCGTCACGGACGTGCGGGGCGTACCGGAAGTGCCCGACGTGCGGGGCGTACCGGAAGTGCCCGAGCTGCCGAGCGTGCCCGAGGTGCGGGGCGTGCGGGGCGTGCCCGTGCTGCCGAGCGTGCCGGACGTGCCCGAGGTGCCGGACGTGCCCGAGGTGCCGGGCGCCGCAGGCGTGTCAGAAGTGACCGTGGACACCACGGTCCTTGCCTTTCTGCCGCCTGGTAGCGCGCCCCTGCACGGTGGTGCGGGCGCTGCCGAGAGCTGTCCTCATGCGCGGAACTGCGGTAGATACCGGGCCCCACTGCGGGGGGCTTCTCGGCCGCCATACGGTCGCGCCAGCTCTGCGTCAGGCAGAGTTGGTTCGATCAAGTGTGCCTTCATGGTACAGGGAAGGGCGTTCTCCCGCCTGGGAAAACGCCCTTCCATCCGAAACTGTGCCTGTGATTAACCGGACGTTCGCTTTCCGAACGGAGTGTGCGGCAGCGCCCGCCGCCGGTGGCCCCGTCCGGAGACGGCCGTCGAGCCCGCCGTGCCCAGCCAGCCGGCCAGCTTTCCGCCCTGCCCGACGGCCCGCAGCCGCCGCTCCGTGGCGTCCCGCACCGGGTCGGTCGCGACGACGAGGAGTTCGTCCTTGTACCGCAGTACCGTCGCCGGACCGGGCACGAAGCTCTTCTCCTCGCGTACGACGAGGGTGACCGCGGCCCCGGCCGGGAGGCGCAGCTCCGCGACCTCCACGCCGTGCATCTTCGAGCCCTCCGGGATGGCGACGGACAGCAGGTGCCCGCGCAGCCGCTCCAGCGGGGCCGATTCGACGCCCAGGTCGGCCGCCTCGGAGGAGCCCAGCTTCAGCGCCCTGGCCAGCCAGGGCAGCGTCGGACCCTGGACGAGGGTGTAGACGACGACGAGCACGAAGACGATGTTGAAGACCCGCTCGCTGCCCTCGATCCCGGACACCATCGGGATCGTGGCCAGAATGATGGGGACGGCTCCGCGCAGGCCCGCCCACGACATCAGGATCTGTTCCTGCCAGGGGATACGGAACGGCAGCAGGCTGACGAAGACCTCCATGGGCCGCGCCACCACGGTCAGGACCAGGCCGATGACCACCGCCGACCAGAAGTCGTCGGCCAGTTTGGTCGGGGTGACCAGCAGGCCGAGCAGGACGAACATGCCGATCTGGGCGATCCAGCCGAGCCCCTCGGCGAAGCCCCGGTTGGCGGGGGCGTGCGGCAGCTTCGCGTTGCCGAGGACCACCGCGGCCAGATAGACGGCGAGGAAGCCGGAGCCGTGGGCCAGGGCGCCCGCCGCGTACGCCGTGACGGCGATGGCCATGACGGCGATCGGGTAGAGGCCGGAGGCGGGCAGGGCGATGCGCCGCAGCCCGAAGGCGCCGAGGAAGCCGACCCCGAGGCCGATGGCGGCGCCGATGGCCAGTTCCATGGCGATCGTGCCGACCAGGACGTACCAGCTGTCGATCGGACCGACCGTGGAGAAGGCGACGACGAGGATGACGACCGGGGCGTCGTTGAAGCCGGACTCGGCCTCCAGGACACCGGTCACGCGCGAGGGCAGCGGGACCTTGCGCAGGACGGAGAAGACGGCGGCGGCGTCCGTCGAGGAGACGACCGCGCCGATGATCAGCGCCTGGCGCCAGTCCAGGCCGACCAGATAGTGGGCGGCCGCGGCCGTGATGCCCACGCTCACCGCGACGCCGACGGTCGACAGCACGACCGCCGCGGGCAACGCGGGTTTGATCTCCTTCCACTTGGTGCCCAGGCCACCCTCGGCCAGGATCACCACAAGTGCGGCATAACCGATCACCTGGGTCAGTTCGGCGTTGTCGAAGGCGACGTTGCCGATCCCGTCCTGCCCGATCGCGACCCCGATCCCGAGATACAGCAGCAGGCTGGGGAGCCCGCTCCGGGACGAGATCCGCACCGCCGCGACAGCGATGAGCAGCACGAGCGAGCAGATGAGCAGGAGTTCATTGAGCTCGTGGACAGTCAGTGGCCGATCCTTCCCCTCGCGTGCGGCCGGATCGTTCCAGCAGCCGGTACTTCGTTACCTTACCTAATCTTTAACGCGTTCTTGACGCGCTCCCCGCTTGCCCTCGATCACCAGTGCGATCTTGGGTGGCCTTCTTGGTGACACCGCGTCCGGGCCGTCCGGACGCTGCGCCTAAGGTTGCTCCCGTACTCCAGGACCACCCTGCCCCTCGAAGGACAGCGATGCCCTCCAACACGACCGCGCCTCCCGCCAAGAAGAAGGGGCGGCGCGCCCGCCTGATCGTCCTCGTCCTGGTCCTCGCACTGGTCGCGGGCGTCGGCTGGGGCGGGTACTGGGGCGTCAGCACCGTCCGCGCCTCCTTCCCGCAGACGACGGGCGAACTCCGGCTCGACGGCCTCTCCGGCGTAGTCGAGGTCAAGCGTGACGCCTACGGGGTGCCGCAGATCTACGCCGACACCGAGGCCGACCTCTTCCGGGCGCAGGGCTTCGTCCAGGCGCAGGACCGCTTCTACGAGATGGACGTGCGCCGTCACATGACGGCCGGCCGCCTCTCCGAGATGTTCGGCAAGAGCCAGGTGGACACCGACGCGTTCCTGCGCACCCTGGGCTGGCGTCAGGTCGCGCAGGACGAGTACGACAAGGTCCTGTCGGCGGAGACGAAGAAGAACCTCCAGGCCTACGCCGAGGGCGTCAACGCCTACCTCAAGGGCAAGGACTCCGCCGACGTCTCCGTCGAGTACGCGGCGCTCGCCTTCTCCAACGACTACGCGATCGAGCCCTGGACCCCCGTCGACTCGGTGGCCTGGCTCAAGGCCATGGCCTGGGACCTGCGCGGCAACATGCAGGACGAGATCGACCGCTCCCTGCTGACGAGCCGGCTCAGCGCGCGGCAGATCCAGGACCTCTACCCGGGGTACCCGTACGAGCTGCACCAGCCGATCGTGCAGAACGGCGCGGTCGACAAGGCGACCGACGCGTTCGACCCGAAGGCCAAGGCGAAGAAGAACGACGACGGCGCCGGGGCCACGCCGGGCGGCGCTCTGGAGGGCATGCGGTCCCAGCTCGGCGCGCTCTCCGACTCCCTGGACGACATCCCCGCGCTGCTCGGCCCCAACGGCAACGGCATCGGCTCGAACTCGTGGGTCGTCTCCGGCCGGTACACGACCTCCGGCAAGCCGCTCCTCGCCAACGACCCGCACCTCGCCCCGATGCTGCCGTCCCTCTGGTACCAGATGGGCCTGCACTGCCGCTCCGTCTCGGCGACCTGCCGCTACGACGTCGCCGGCTACACCTTCTCCGGGATGCCGGGCGTGATCATCGGCCACAACGACTCCGTCGCCTGGGGCTTCACCAACCTGGGCGCCGACGTCACCGACCTGTACCTGGAGAAGGTCGGGGACGACGGCTACGTCGTGGACGGCAGGACCAAGCCGTTCACGACCCGTGAGGAGACCATCAAGATCGCGGGAGGGGGCAGCCGGAAGATCACGGTCCGCTCGACCGAGCACGGCCCGCTGGTCTCCGACCGCTCCTCCGAGCTGGAGAAGGTCGGCCAGAAGGCCCCCGTCGGCAACGTCGCCCCGGACCGCGGCACCGGCTACGGCGTCTCCCTCCAGTGGACCGCCCTGCAGCCCGGCAAGTCCATGGACGCGGTCTTCAAGCTCAACCGCGCCAAGAACTTCAAGGAGTTCCGCGCCGCGGCCGAGGACTTCACCGTCCCCTCGCAGAACCTGATCTACGCGGACGCGCAGAACATCGGCTACCAGGCGCCGGGCAAGATCCCGCGGCGCGCCAAGGGCGACGGCACCGTACCGGCGCCCGGCTGGGACTCCTCGTACAAGTGGAAGGGCTACATCCCGTACGACGAGCTGCCGTACGAGCAGAACCCCGACCGCGGCTACATCGTCACCGCCAACCAGGCCGTCGTCGACGCGGACAAGTACCCCTACCTCCTGACGGAGGACTGGGGCTACGGCTCGCGGAGCCAGCGGATAAACGACCTCATCGAGTCGAAGATCAAGGACGGCGGGAAGATCTCGCCGGACGACATGCGGACCATGCAGATGGACAACCGCAGCGAGATCGCGACCCTGCTCAACCCGCTCCTGCTGAAGATCGACATCTCCGACCCGTACGTCCGCGAGGCGCAGAAGCTCCTGGAGGGCTGGGACTACACCCAGGAGCCCGACTCGGCCGCCGCCGCGTACTTCAACGCGGTCTGGCGCAACGTCCTCAAGCTCGCCTTCGGCGACAAGCTGCCCAAGGAGCTGCGGGCCGAGGGCGACTGCATCGTCGTCCGTCCGGCCGACTCCACCGGCCTCCCGGTCGACGAGCAGAACAAGCGCGTACGGGAGTGCGGCGAGCGCGACGGGGACACGGCGCAGCCGGACGGCGGCGACCGCTGGTACGAGGTGGTCCGCCCGCTGCTGAAGCAGGAGGACAGCGCGTGGTGGAAGACCGAGGCCAACCGCACCGACCAGGCCACCGAGAACCGTGACCAGCTGCTCGCCCGCGCCATGGAGGACGCCCGCTGGGAGCTGACCGCCAAGCTCGGCAAGGACGTCTCCACCTGGAGCTGGGGCCGGCTGCACCAGCTGACCCTGCAGAACCAGACGCTCGGCACCGCGGGCCCCGGCTTCGTCCGGTCCATGCTGAACCGCGGCCCGTGGAACCTGGGCGGCGGCGAGGCCGCGGTCAACGCGACCGGCTGGAACGCGGCCGGCGGCTACGAGGTCGTCTGGGTGCCCTCGATGCGGATGGTCGTCAACGTCGGCGACTGGGACAGGTCCCGCTGGATCAACCTGTCGGGCGCCTCCGGTCACGCGTACCACGACCACTACACCGACCAGACCGACAAGTGGGTCAAGGGCGAGCTGCTGGACTGGCCCTTCGGCAAGGCGGCGGTCGACGCCTCGACTAAGGAGACGCTGACCCTCAAGCCGTAGAAGGCTCCTGAGGGCGCTCGAAGCGCCTGACCCCCTCCGGGGTCACCACCGCGTGCACGGGGTGGTCGTGCGGTTCCTCCGGGACCCGGGCGACCACCTCGTTCGCGTACAGGAGCACCACGAGCGCCGGGTCCGCGCCGGCCCGAGCGAGCCGCGCGAGGACGCGGTCGTACGAGCCGCCGCCCCGCCCGAGCCGCATCCCGCGGCCGTCGACCGCGAGGCCCGGCAGCAGGACCGCGTCCGCCGCGCACACGGCCTCGGGGCCGAGCCGCGGACCGGTCGGCTCCAGCAGGCCGCGGCCGGCCTTCGCCAGGTGCTCCGCACCCTCGTACGCGGCCCAGTCGAGGTCGTTGTCGGGCAGCAGGACGGGGAGCAGGACACGGGTGCCGTCCGCCCGCAGTGTGTCCAGCAACGCGCGCGTGCCCGGCTCGCGACCCACGGACACGTACGCGGCGACGGTCGAGGCCTCCGCCAGCTCGGCCAGCTCACGCGCACCCCGCGCGAGCAGCTCGCCCGCGGCTTCGACATCATGGCTGGTCAGCCGGGCCCGAGCGGCGAGGAGTTGGCTGCGCAGGGCGGCCTTGTCGGACATGTCGGCGGTCATCGGGACATCATGGGGGCGTACCAACCCTCTCGTACCAGTCGTTATGCACAGGAAGTTAATCGGAGCCCCATCTTCCTCTCATTCCGAGCGGCTATGGTGCTCCGCATGACTCAGTCGCCTTCCAGGATCACCAAGGCTGTCATCCCGGCCGCCGGTCTCGGCACGCGCTTCCTCCCGGCCACCAAGGCCACCCCCAAGGAAATGCTGCCGGTCGTGGACAAGCCCGCGATCCAGTACGTCGTCGAGGAGGCCGTAGCGGCCGGCCTCTCCGACGTCCTCATGATCACCGGTCGGAACAAGCGGCCCCTGGAGGACCACTTCGACCGGAACTATGAGCTGGAGGAGGCGCTCGCCCGCAAGGGCGACGAGGACCGCCTCTCCAAGGTGCGGGAGTCCAGCGACCTCGCCACCATGCACTACGTGCGTCAGGGCGCCCCGCGCGGTCTCGGGCACGCCGTGCTGTGCGCCGCCCCGCACGTCGGCGACCAGGCCTTCGCCGTGCTGCTCGGCGACGACCTGATCGACCCGCGCGACCCGCTGCTCGCCCGGATGGTGGACATCCAGGAGCGCGAGGGCGGCAGCGTGATCGCGCTCATGGAGGTCGAGCCCGAGCAGATCCATCTGTACGGCTGCGCGGCGGTCGAGGCGACGGCCGACTCCGACGTCGTGAAGGTGACGGACCTGGTCGAGAAGCCGGACGTGCACGAGGCGCCCAGCAACTACGCGATCATCGGCCGCTATGTACTGGATCCGGCCATCTTCGCCATACTGCGGGAGACCGAGCCGGGGCGTGGCGGTGAGATCCAGCTGACCGACGCCCTCCAGAAACTGGCCAAGACGTACCAGTCGGCGCCGAGCGGCGAGGGGAAGATCGGGGGTCCGGTCCACGGCGTGGTCTTCAAGGGCCGGCGCTATGACACCGGCGACCGCGGGGACTATCTGCGTGCCATTGTCAGACTGGCGTGCGAACGTGAAGACCTGGGCCCGGACTTCCGGACCTGGCTCCGCAGTTACGTCAGCGAGGAGATGTAGCACCTTGAGCAGCAGCACGGCACCGGTGTCAGGCGATCCGGCCGACGGCGGGTCCGCCGAGGGCGCCGCGTCCGTCACGGGCGGCGGGTCCGCCGAGGGCGGCGGGTCCGTCACGGGCGGCGCGTCCGTCGCGGGCGAGGCGGCCGGAGCCGTCTACGGTGGCGTGCCCGGAGATCCCTGCGCGGGTCCCTCACGTGACCTGTGGTCGGTGGACGAACACCTGGACGACGTCCTCAGCACGATTACCCCGCTCGAACCCATCGAGCTGCAGCTGCCCGACGCCCAGGGCTGCGTCCTGGTCGAGGACGTCACGGTGCCGGTCGCCCTGCCCCCGTTCGACAACAGCTCCATGGACGGCTACGCGGTCCGCGTCGCCGATGTCGCCGGTGCCACCGAGGAGTTCCCCGCTGTCCTGACGGTGATCGGCGACGTGGCCGCGGGCGCCGACGGCCTGCCGGTCGTCGGCCCCGGCCAGGCCGCCCGGATCATGACCGGCGCCCCGCTGCCGCCCGGCGCCGAGGCCGTCGTCCCGGTCGAATGGACCGACGGCGGTTCGGGCGAGGGCGCGGCGAGCGGGATGCGCGCCGCCAGCGCCGACCCCGAGGGCGCGGGCGGTGAGGTCCGCGTCCACCGGGCCGCCGAGGCCCGGGCGCACGTCCGCGCGCGGGGCAGCGACGTCCAGGCCGGCGACCTGGCCCTGGAGGCGGGCACGGTCCTCGGGCCGCCGCAGATCGGACTGCTCGCCGCGATCGGCCGCGCCACCGTCCGCGTCCGCCCGCGCCCGCGGGTCGTCGTGATCTCCACCGGCAGCGAACTGACCCAGCCCGGCGAGGAGTTGGGTGAGGGCCAGATCTACGACTCGAACAGCTTCGCGCTCGCGGCCGCCGCGCGCGACGCCGGCGCCATCGCCTACCGGGTCGGCGCCGTCACCGACGAGGCGGACACCCTCCGCGCCACCATCGAGGACCAGCTGATCCGCGCCGACCTCCTCGTCACCACCGGCGGGGTGAGCGTCGGCGCGTACGACGTGGTCAAGGAGGCGCTGACGGCGTCCGGCCAGTTCGAGGGCCAGGTCGACTTCCGCAAGCTGGCCATGCAGCCGGGGAAGCCGCAGGGCTTCGGCACGATCGGCCCCGAGCACACCCCGCTGCTCGCCCTGCCGGGCAACCCGGTCTCCTCGTACGTCTCCTTCGAGCTCTTCGTGCGGCCCGCGATCCGGGCCCTGATGGGCCTCGGCGACCTCCACCGGCCGCGGGTGCGGGCCGAACTCGCCTCCGACGAGCCGCTGCGCTCCCCCTCGGGCCGCCGCCAGTTCCTGCGCGGTACGTACGACGCCGAGTCCGGCACCGTCGCCCCCGTGGGCGGCGCGGGCTCCCACCTGATCGCGGCGCTCGCGCACGCCAACGCGCTGCTCGTCGTACCGGAGGAGACCATGGAGGTGGCGCCCGGCGCCGAGCTGGACGTGGTCCTCCTCGGCTGAAGAGGGCCTGGTGGCGGTACCGTGGCGTCCCACACAGCGACCGGGAGTGTCACGGCCATGAGCACGCAGCAAGGACTCACCCACATCGACGAGGCGGGGGCGGCCCGCATGGTCGACGTCTCCGCGAAGGACGTCACGGCGCGGACCGCGCGCGCCAGTGGCCGCGTCCTGGTCTCGCCGCGCGTGATCGAGCTGCTGCGGGGCGAGGGCGTACCGAAGGGCGACGCGCTCGCCACCGCCCGGATCGCCGGGATCATGGGGGCCAAGAGGACCCCGGACCTGATCCCGCTCTGCCACCCGCTGGCGGTCTCGGGCGTGAAGCTGGACCTCACGGTCGCGGACGACGCGGTGGAGATTCTGGCGACCGTGAAGACGACGGACCGCACGGGCGTCGAGATGGAGGCCCTGACTGCGGTCTCGGTGGCCGCGCTGACGGTGGTCGACATGATCAAGGCCGTCGACAAGGGCGCGGTCATCTCCGATGTGCGGGTGGAGGAGAAGACGGGCGGCAAGTCGGGCGACTGGAGCCGGGAAGGGGCCGGGTCGTGACCCGCGGCGGCCGGGTGACCGGGGTGCACGAGCACGGGGACCACGCTGCGGACGGCGGCACGGCCGAGGTGCCCGCCGCACTGGGCGACGATGTGGGCGGAGCTCTCCTCTCCCCCTACTCCGCCCTCGTCGTCACCGCCTCCAACCGGGCCGCGGCCGGGGTGTACGAGGACAAGGGCGGTCCGCTGATCGCCGAGGGTCTGTCCCGGATGGGCTTCGCGGTCGACGGCCCGCAGGTCGTGCCGGACGGCGCGCCCGTCGAGGCGGCGCTGAGGGCCGCGGTCGCGGCCGGGTACGACGTCGTCCTCACCACCGGCGGTACGGGCATCTCGCCCACCGACGCCACGCCCGAGGCCACCCGCCGGGTCCTCGACCACGAGATCCCCGGAATCCCCGAGGCGATCCGCGCCTACGGTCGGGAGAAGGTGCCCACGGCGGCGCTCTCCCGCGGACTCGCCGGGGTCGCGAGCGGGACGCTGATCGTGAACCTGCCGGGTTCCGCGGGCGGGGTCCGCGACGGCCTCGCCGTCCTGGAACCCCTCCTCGTGCACGCGGTCGACCAGTTGCGTGGCGGCGACCACCCGAGACCGTCATGATCCCGACCTGGCCCGTGGTCCTCGCCGACGGCGATGTCGTGCTGCGGCCCATAAAGATGCGCGACCAGCGGGTCTGGCGTGAGGTGAACCGGCGCAACCGGGACTGGCTGCGCCCCTGGGAGGCGACGATTCCGCCCCCGGCGCCCGGCGGTCCGGTCGCGCAGCGGCCGACGTACCGCCAGATGGTCCGCCATCTGCGGGGCGAGGCCAACGCGGGCCGGATGCTGCCGTTCGTGATCGAGTACCGCGGGCAGCTGGTGGGCCAGCTGACGGTGGCGGGCATCACCTGGGGTTCGATGTGCTCGGGCCACGTCGGGTACTGGGTGGACAGCGCGGTGGCGGGCCGGGGCGTGATGCCGACGGCGGTCGCGCTCGTGGTCGATCACTGCTTCCGTACGGTCGGGATGCACCGGATGGAGGTCTGCATTCGGCCGGAGAACGGCCCCTCGCGCCGGGTCGTGGAGAAATTGGGATTCCGGGAGGAGGGTCTGCGCCCGCGCTACCTCCACATCGACGGGGCGTGGAGGGACCATCTCGTCTTCGCCCTCACGGCGGAGGAAGTCCCCGACGGACTGCTGAACCGCTGGCACCAGGCACGTCCCGCCCATCCCGCCCAATGAAATAAATGTTCGAATTCAATCAGCAGTTGATCGCCAATCGATCTGAACAATCACAAAAAAGTTCAGTGATATCAGCCAGATCGTGCGACACACCGGGCCAATTGGCCGATGCCCGTAACGGAACCCCTCTACGGTGTGAGGCGTGAGCAGCAGCGGCCTCATCTACGCAGTCATCGTCGGGGCCTGGGCCGCCTACTTGGTGCCGATGTGGCTCCGCAGGCAGGACGAGCTCAACGAGGCCCGCCCGACGGAACGCTTCAGCACCGCCATCCGACTGCTGTCCGGACGGGCGGGAATGGAGCGCCGGTACGCCAGGGAGCTGAAGGACCGGGAACCCGACGTGGACCCGGACGTGGAGACCGAGCATCTGAGCTCGGTCGACGTCCGGGCCTTCTCCGCGCCCGCAGCCAGGACGGAAGCCCGCCTGGAGGTCCCGGAACCGGACCCCGAACCGGACCGCAAGCGCGAACCGGCCCCGGCGCGGCGCCCCTCGAAGGCGGCCGCCGAGCGCGCCCGCCGGGGCAAGGTCCTCGCCCGGCGCCGCCGGACGACGGTCGTCCTCTTCCTCGCCTTCAGCCTCGGCGCGGTCGTCGCCGCCGTCGGAGGCCTGGCGTTCCTGTGGGCGCCGGGCGTCCCCGCGGTGCTGCTGAGCACGTACATCGTGCATCTGCGGACCACGGAGCGCCGGCGCTTCGTGTACGTGATGGACCGCCGGCGCGCCGAGGCCGCGGCGGCGCGGCTGCGCGAGAGCCGCCCCCGCCGTCCGGCCGCGCCCGCCGAGCCGGAGGAGGAGCAGCCGGCCCGACCCGAACCCGAACCGGCTCCCAAGGTCTCCCCCCAGGAGGCCGGCCGCCGCGCGCTCGTCGAGCAGACGGACCACGCGGAGTGGGTGGACCAGCAGCGCGAGCGCGGCCCGGCCCGCGGCGACAGCTGGGAACCGGTCCCGGTCCCGCTGCCCACCTATGTCACCGCCCCGGTCGCCCCGCGCGCCACGAGCGGCATCGACATCACGGACCCGGAGACCTGGAGTTCGGCCCGCTCCTCCACGGCGGCCACGGAGCCGGCACCGCCCGTCGTCCCGGACCCGGCGCCGCGCCAGCGCACGTCACCGCCCCGCGGCGCCCGCCGCGACCACGGCCGCACCCCGCTCTTCGACCAGTACGCGGACGACGACCGCCCGCGCGCGGCCAACGAATGACCCCCGGCCGAGGGCTCCCCGGAGCCCTCGGCTGACCTGCGGGGGAACGGATTTCCTCGCACCCCGATCGGGATGCTAATGTTTCACACGTCGCAAGGGCCTGTGGCGCAGTCTGGTAGCGCACCTCGTTCGCATCGAGGGGGTCTGGGGTTCAAATCCCCACAGGTCCACAAGCGACTGTTCTTGAGTTAGCTCAGGAATGGTGACGAGATCCCGTCCGATCGAAAGATCGGACGGGATCTTCGTCGTTTCCAGGGTCGTTCGATGCCTGTTCGGGGTGGTGGATGGCGGCGTATCGGGTCTGGCGGGTTGTTGGGCGAGCGCTTGGCCGCTGCCAAGGCATGCGACCGGCCCCAGTTGCCCGGGGCTGGTGATGGTGCTGTGCGGCTGTGACGCTGCTCGATCAGAGGTTGGTCGGCGGATGCCGCCCCATGTCGAGTGGGGTGGGCGTGTACGCCAGGCCATGATCTGGGGCAGCTGGAACGGATTCGAAGTCGGCGTCGGAGAGTCGGCTGCCAGTGCGCTCGTAGAGCCAGGTTTCCAGGATGTCCAGGTTTCCGATTGTCACCATGATCGCGATGAGGATCGTCTGGGCCACCTGGCCGGGCGCTCGGCGGTGCATGGGGTTCCCGATGTTCATGTCGGCGCTCCTGAGACGACCGTTGAGCCCCTCGTTGTGGGAGCGGATCGGCTTGTAGATCCGGTCCCAGGCGGGGCTGAGGTAGTGACTGTCCTGTCGGAACTTTGCGATCTTCAGGTCTCCGGCCGCGTCGGCGGGGACGCTGATCGCGGAGGCCCCGCAGACGGCGGGCAGCGCCTCCTTGCCGGGAGGGTCCGTCCACTCTCTGTCAGGGAGCTGGATGGTCGGGCGAGCCGAGGCGTGGCTGGCGCGGGAGCGGAGATCCGCCAGTTTGATCACGGTCTGAGGCGGGCCCGAGGCGGTCGGTCGGGTAGGGCGGAGGCGTTCTCGGAGTTGACAGTTCACCGAAGGGGACGGTCCGGCCGCCGGGCATTGCAGGCGCACGGTTCCACGGGCGTCGGCGTTCTGCTTGAGCTTGAGGAAGTAGGGCAGTCGCTCGGCGACCAGTGGCTTCAGATCGTCGAGCCGTCGGCGGAAGGTCTTGTCGTCCATGCCGTGAGTTCCAAGGGATCACGGATAACTGGTGGCGCGGTACGGACTCCCTCATCGCCGTCTACCGAGGTGAAGCCGAATGCCTCGCAGCGCCGCAATGCCTCACGGCACACATCTACCGAGGTCTCGACGGCTGGGGTCTTCGCGGTGGATGACGCTCATTTGTCGGGGAACGATCACTCGCCCCACGGGAAGAGATCTTCAAAGCGCCAGGACGTGCCTGGTCAAACGTACCCGTGAACACCCGCGCTGGGTGCGGATGAGGGTGCCGTCGATCAGGACCAGCTCCCTGCCCTGCCTGGCGACCTTCTTCGAGGCGCGGTCCAGGCGCGTTCAAGGCGCGGTCCAGGCGCGGCGCCTGGGCGACAAGTAGTCCGATCAGCTCGTCCGCCAGCGGCGGACGGTGGACTCGGACACCTCGTTTCCGCCGGCCATGTCGGCCAGGCGCTGATCGTGGCGCAGCACAGCCAGCACGATCACCGCGATCTTCCCCGGTGGCAGGATCCGCCACCTGGACCGAATGACCTTCAGATGGCGCCTGAGCAGGTCGGCGAGGTGGTTGACGGTGCGCGTGGACAGCGGCAGACGGCACTGGTAGACAAGCGGGCAGGTGTCCTCGGCGAGCTCTGCGGTATTTGTCACACAATTCCAACGGCCGCCGGGGGCACCCCGGTTACGCCCGTTCCGAGCCGCTCCGAGTGGGGGTGCTCCTGGTCACAGACGGGTGGTGAACCGGCCGTCGGGCAGCTTCCGCAGCCAGCCGCGATCGACGAGTCTGACCAGCTTGCTGCGTAGCGGTTCCAGCTTCGCCCGCACGCCGACGTCCACCCCCGCCACCTCGCCGACCTCGCGGGCCATAAAAGGCAACTCGGAGCCCCCGCCGGAGACGCTGACACCGTTCTCAACTGTGGACGGTGCGATCACCGGTTCAGTGGGTGCTCAACGGTCCTTCCACGCCTGTTCCAGCGCCCGCTTGACCCGTCGGAGATCCCCACGTTCGGTGCGGGTGATCACGACGGCGAGCAGGGGACGCAGGAGGCGATCGCTCCCGGTCAGGGTCACCCGCTTGACGATGTCCACCCGGCACGAATCCACGCCCGTCGCGGTCACTGAGCGACTCCCCTCGGCGATCGCGCCCTCGACGACCCGCCACGCGAAAGAGTGCCCTTCGCGCACGTCTGAGACCTCGACCAGGCTCTCTACGACCCTGCCCAGCACGCGAAGGGTCTCCTCCACCTGGACCCCGTCCCGCACCGGGCCCGGCGGGCTCTGGTTCATCTTCTCCAAGCCGGAACGCCAGTCCAGGTCATTGCCGTAGACGCGGAGGAAGTCCCACACGAACTCCGCGGGAGCTTGCACGGCGGCCGAGGAGCGAACGGCGATGGGTTTCATCAGAGCACCTTCCAATGTAATTAACCAGTTGACTGTATGCCGGTTACAGATTGCAATACAATCGCGGCATGGTCAACAGATCTGAGATCCGACCCGACTTCGCCGACGTCGCCGTCGCCCACTGGGAGCGCGAGCGACCAGATCTCGACTTCACCGCAATGGCCACACTGGCGCGCTTCGCTCGCCTCCACATCGCCGGCAGCCACTACGTGGAAGCGGTCTTCGCCGCCTACGGCCTGGACCGTGGGGAGTTCGATGTTCTGGCCAGCCTTCGCCGCACGGGAGCGCCGCACGAGCTGCCACCTTCGCGACTCGCGGACATCCTCCTCATCACCCGTGCGGGGATGACCAAGCGCGTCGATCGTCTCGAGGCGCGCGGACTCGTCACCAGGCGTGCCGTCCCGGAGGATCGCCGCAGTCTCCGCATCGCCCTCACGCCCGAGGGGCTCGCACTCATCGACGCCGCCGTCGCCGACCACGCCGCGAACGAGAACCGCCTCCTCGGGCTGCTCACCGAGCACGAGGCGCACGCATTCGACGCCATCCTGCGAAAACTGCTGGCGGCCCTCGAAGAGCGCACCCCAGAGTCAACGTGATCGGTCCGCTACGGGAGCGACGGCGCAGGGCTTTGGGGCCCGCCCTCCTGCTCGGGCGTTTGCTGCAGTGCGCGTCCCGATGCGTCGCCTGCTGTGGGGGCTCATCCATGACAGCCTTGTGCGCCTGCTGGGCGGAGGCTCGCCCAGCTCTTTGCCGAGGTCGCGTCAGCGAAGCGAACTTCCCAGGGTCCGCTCCGGTCTTCGTCATGCGGCCCATCCCTGCTCCTGTGTCTGACACAGGAGCAGGGATGGCCGTCGACTGCGTGGGGAACGATCTCCGCCGGTGCGGGAAGGGATCTTGGTATGCCTCTGGAGCGCCTGGTCAGCGCCGCTCGTGAACACCCAGCAGGCGGCCGTTCTTGAGTCAGCTCAGGAATAGTGACGAGATCCCGTCCGATGGCAAGATCGGACGGGAAAAGGCCCGGCGGGCATCGGCGTCATGGCGCCCCTCGCGCACGAGGGCCCCGCCCGGGCGGGAGGTGCCGGGCGGGGCCTCTCAGGTGTCAGGACGCCTGGGCCCTGTCGTACAGGGCCTTCGCGTCGTTGCCGAAGTACGGGCCGAACATGCGGTTGGGCAGGAACGTGTAGCCGAAGCTGTTCACCGAGACCTGGAGGCCCGTGCCCGTCGCCTCGCTGAAGCCGGAGAACCACGGGCCGCCGCTGGAGCCGCCCGTCATGTTGCAGCCGAGGCTGTGGTCCTGGGAGAACAGGAAGTCCTTCGAGGAGTTGCCCGCGCAGTGGACGAGCTTCGAGCCGTCGTACGGGGACGCCGCCGGGAAGCCGAAGGCGTACATCGGCTTGTTGTAGCCACCGTTGAACTGGATGCCCTGGGCGCCGGTGACCGAGGTGAGGGTACGGCCGTTCAGCGGGGCCACGACCGCCGCGCCCACGTCGTAGTTGATGTCCTCGCTCGCCTCCCACTGCGGGGTGGTGAGCGTCTTCGTCGCCGTCCACTGGCCGTACGGCGCGTTGCCGTTGTCGTACGCCGGGACGAAGACCCAGTTCGTGTGCCACGCGCCCTGGTACTTCACGCAGTGGCCGGCTGTGATCACCGTGCTCTGGTTCTGGCTGGTGACGGCGTTGCCGGAGCAGGAGGCCGTGCGTCCCTGGAAGGTGAAGAAGACCCGGCCGGAGGTCTTCACGACCACGCCGCCGCCGGTCCAGGGGCCGCCCGGCTGCGGGAAGGCCGTGGGGGCGATCGTCGTGGGGGTGGCCGAGCCGGCGACCCGCTTGAGGGTCTTGAGCGCCCCGGGGGTGACCTCAAGATCCAGCGGGACCGCCGAGCGCATCCGCTCAGCGGTCCAGAAGGCGGGCTTCTCCGCGGCTTGCGCCGTGGTCGCGGTCAGTGCTCCGGTCAGCAGGGCTCCGACGGACAACAGGACCGCTGCGACTGTGCGATGGCGTCTCACGCATGTCTCCTTCTGCCGAGGCAGGTGGGGGATGAGAACGGTGCGGATCGACGTGCGTGGGCAGCGTGCCAGACGATGCGGAGAATGTCAGGGGCGCGTCAGGGAGTTTCGGTCAGCGGCTTCGTGAAGCAACGGCTGCTGTCGTAGTCCCGGTAGTAGCCGAACTTCGGGCACAGCTCGTAACCGCTGGAGGCGTACAGCGCCATCGCCTCGGGCTGCGCCGTTCCCGTCTCCAGGACCATCCGCGTCCGTCCGGCCGCCCGCGCGTCCTCCTCCAGGGCCGCCAGGATGCGGCGGGCGAGGCCCAGGCCGCGCGCCTCGGACGCCACGAACATGCGCTTGAGCTCGGCGTCGCCGTCCGCGTACCCCATGTCGTTCCTGTCCTGGGTGCGCCAGCCGCCGGACGCGACGGGGCGGTCCTCGGCGTCGTACGCGAGGAGGTAGAGGCCGCGCGGCGGTACGAACATCCCGGGGTCGAGCGGTGTGTCGTCGCCCTCGCCGTAGCGGGCGGCGTATTCCAGCTGGACGGCGGCGTCGAGCTTGGCCGCGTCGGGGTGGTCGTACGGTACGGGTCGTATAAGCATGTGAGGCATTGTATGTATATGCGGCCTGGTCGTGTCGGTATTCTCCCCGGATGCTCACTGTCACGACCGTCAATGTCAATGGACTCCGAGCCGCGGCCAAGAAGGGGTTCGTGGAGTGGCTCGCCGGCACCTCCGCCGACGCCGTCTGCCTGCAGGAGGTACGCGCCGAGGAGGGCCAGCTTCCGGCCGAGGTGCGGGCGCCCGGGGGCTGGTTCACCGCGCACGCGCCCGCCGCCGCCAAGGGGCGCGCCGGCGTCTCCCTCTACACCCGCCGCGAGCCCGACGCCGTGCGCGTCGGCTTCGGGTCGAGCGAGTTCGACGGCAGCGGTCGGTACATCGAGGCCGACCTCCCCGGCGTGACCGTCGCCAGCCTCTACCTCCCCTCCGGCGAGGTCGGCACCGAGCGGCAGGACGAGAAGATCCGCTTCATGGACGAGTTCCTGCCGTATCTGAAGGAGCTCAAGGAGCGCGCCGCCGCCGACGGCCGCGAGGTCGTCGTCTGCGGCGACTGGAACATCGCCCACCGCGAGGCCGACCTCAAGAACTGGAAGGCCAACCGGAAGAACGCCGGCTTCCTCCCCGAGGAGCGGGAGTGGCTGAGCCGCGTCTTCGACGAGGCCGGGTACGTCGACGTCGTCCGCGCGTTCCACCCCGACCAGGAGGGCCCGTACTCCTGGTGGTCCTACCGTGGACGCGCCTTCGACAACGACACCGGCTGGCGCATCGACTACCAGGTGGCCAGCCTGCGACTCGCCGGAAAGACCGTGAAGGCGTACGTCGAGCGGGCCGCCACGCACGCCGAGCGGTGGAGCGACCACGCGCCCGTCACGGCGGTCTACGAGCTGTAGACGCGGGCGGCGCGGACACGGCTCACGGGGACTGCCGGAGGCCGAGGCCGAGGCGGAGTCGGAGGCCGAGGCGGCTCGTGGCTGCCCGCGCCGTCACCTCATGAGGGTCTCCGCCGTCGCCTCAGGACGGTTCGCGCAGGCGGCGGTCCAGGGCCATCGAGAGCTCCGCCTCCACCACGCTCTTGGCGAGGGGGCGCAGCCGCTGGATGTCCTTCTCGTCCGCGTGGGCGCGCAGGAGTTCGGCGAAGAGTCCGGCCAGCGCGTCCGCGTGCTCGCGGACCGCCCGGCCGGCCTCCAGGACGGCGGCGAGCGGGACGCCCTCCTTGACCAGGGCGGCGGAGACGTCGAGCAGCCTGCGGCTGATGTGGACGAGGGCGTCGCCGTCGGTGGCGAGATAGCCGAGGTCGAGGGCGGTGAGCAGGTTCTCGGGGGTGACCTCGTCCGTGAAGTAGTCGGCCAGCTCCTGAGGGGTGAGCCGGATCGGCTCCTCCTCGGTCGGTTCGCCGAGGCCGAGGACCTCGCTGACGTCCTTGCCGCTCTCGAAGGCGGTGTTGAGGTCGGCGATGCCGTTGAGGGTGTGGCCGCGTTCGAGCAGAGCGCTGATCGTGCGGAGCTTGGCCAGGTGGTGGTCGTCGTACCAGGCGATGCGGCCCTCGCGGCGGGGTGGGGCGATCAGCCCGCGCTCGCGGTAGAAGCGCAGGGTGCGCACGGTGATGCCGGCCGCCGCCGCGAGTTCGTCCATGCGGTACTCGCGTACGCCCTTCACATCTTCCGATCGGTCTGCCACGCCCGCCAGCCTATGTTGTACCGCCGGTAACTTTCCCTCGTCCGCCCCCTACCGCTCGGTATGCCGCTGCTCTACAGTCCCGACTGTGCCAGTGATTGCTGGCGGAATCTTGGTCGTAGGCACGGGCCGGGCGCACAGGAGGCGGCATGGCGAAGCACGAGCACGTACGCGTGGTGGTGATCGGATCGGGGTTCGGTGGGCTCGGGGCGGCCGTCCGGCTGCGCCGTGAGGGGATCACCGACTTCGTCGTCCTGGAGCGGGCCGACTCCGTGGGCGGCACCTGGCGCGACAACAGCTATCCCGGCTGCGCCTGCGACGTCCCGTCCCACCTGTACTCCTTCTCCTTCGCGCCCAACCCCGACTGGCCCCGCACCTTCTCCGGGCAGCGCCACATCCGCGCCTACCTGGAGCACGTCACCGACACCTTCCGGCTCCGCCCGCACCTGCGGCTGAACCACGAGGTGACGGAGATGCGCTGGGACGCCGACGAGCTGCGCTGGGAGATCGAGACCGGCCGGGGCACCTTCACCGCGGACGTGATCGTCTCGGCGACCGGCCCGCTCTCGGACCCGAAGATCCCCGACATCCCGGGACTCGCCGACTTCCCCGGCAAGGTCTTCCACTCGGCGCAGTGGGACCACGACTACGACCTCACCGGCAAGCGCGTCGCCATGGTCGGCACCGGCGCCTCCGCCATCCAGATCGTGCCCGCGATCCAGCCCCGGGTCGGGAGGCTGACGCTCTTCCAGCGCACCCCGCCGTGGGTCATGCCCCGCATGGACCGTGCCATCACGGGCGCCGAGCGCTGGCTCCACCGCACGCTCCCCTTCACCGGGACCGCTCGCCGCGGGCTGCTCTGGGGGATCCGCGAGCTCCAGGTCAGCGCCTTCACCAAGCGCCCGGGCGAGCTGGGCCTCGTCGAGTCGCTCGCCAAGGCCAACATGGCCAAGTCGATCAAGGACCCGGCGCTGCGGGCCAAGCTGACCCCTTCGTACCGCATCGGCTGCAAGCGCATCCTGCTCTCCAACGCGTACTACCCGGCGCTCGCCCAGTCCAACGTGGACGTCGTCGCCTCGGGGCTGCGCGAGGTGCGCGGCTCGACCGTCGTCGCGGCCGACGGCAGCGAGACCGAGGTCGACGCGATCGTCTTCGGTACGGGATTCCACGTCACCGACATGCCGATCGCCGACCGCGTCGTCGGCGCGGACGGCGTCCGGCTCTCCGAGGCGTGGAAGGGCGGGGTGCAGTCGCTGCGCGGCGCGACCGTCGACGGCTTCCCCAACTGGATGACGATCATCGGGCCCAACACGGGCCTGGGGAACTCCTCCATGATCCTGATGATCGAGTCCCAGCTGAACTACATGGCCGACTATCTGCGCCAGCTCGACGTCCTCGGAGGGCGCGCCGCCCTCGCCGCCCGGCCGTCCGCCGTCAGCGCCTGGAACCGCAAGGTGCAGGACCGGATGGAGCGGACCGTGTGGAAGTCGGGCGGCTGCGACAGCTGGTATCTGGACGCCGACGGCCGCAACACGACGCTCTGGCCGGGCACGACGGGTGAGTTCCGGCGCGAGACGCGGCGGGTGGACCTCGCGGAGTACGAGGTGCTGAGGCCGGCGGTCGCGGAGAAGGCTCCGGCGGGGCGCCGTGGCGCGTCCGCGTCCCGGAAGAAGGAGACGGTGAAGTGAGCCGGCTCTTCGGATCCCGTACGGGATCGCTGCCGCATCCGCGCGAGGTCGTCGCCGTCTCGGCCGACGGCGCCCGCGTCCACGTCGAGGTGTACGGCCCCGAGGGCGCCCCGGCCGTCGTCCTGGCCCACGGCTGGACCTGCTCGATCGCCTTCTGGGCCGAGCAGATCCGGGACCTCGCCCGGGACCACAGGGTCATCGCCTACGACCAGCGCGGCCACGGCCGCACCCCTGCCCCGGCCGACCCGTCCGGCTACTCGACGCGGGCGCTCGCCGACGACCTGGAGGCTGTGCTCGGCGCGACCCTCCGCCCCGGCGAGCGGGCGGTCCTCGCCGGGCACTCCATGGGCGGAATGACACTGATGGCGGCCGCCCCGCGCCCCGCCTTCCGGCAGCACGCGGCGGCGGCCCTGCTCTGCTCAACCGGGCCGTCCCGGCTCGTTGCCGAGTCCCTCGTCGTCCCGCTGCGGGCCGGCGGACTGCGGACCCGGCTGACCGGGGCGATCCTGGGAGCGAGGGCGCCCCTCGGGCCGGTCACTCCGGTCTCCCGGAGGATCCTCGCGTACGCGACGATGGGCCCGGGTTCCGCGCCCGATCGGGTCGAGACCTGCGCACGGATCGTGCACGCCTGCCCGCGCCGCCCGCGGGTGGCCTGGTCGCGGGTCCTCGCCGAACTCGATCTCGACGCGGACGTAAGGAAGTTGGAGCTGCCCGTGGCCGTGATCGTCGGCACGGCCGACCGGCTCACGCCGCCCGTGCACTCCCGTGCCCTGGCCGCCGCGCTGCCGAGGTGCGTGGGGCTCGACGAACTGGCCGGGACGGGCCACATGACACCGGTGGAGGCGCCGGAGGTCGTGACGGCACGGATCAGGGAACTCGTCACCACTTACGTACAGGAACAGTGGCAGGAGCAGGTTCAGGTCCCGCTGCAGGCGCACGGGGACCAGAAGGAGGGTGCGGCATGAGCAGGGTCAGTCTGGAGGGCCAGGTCGCCGTCGTGACCGGAGCGGCCCGGGGTGTCGGCGAACTCCTCGCCCGCAAGCTCTCCGCGCGCGGTGCGAGGCTCGCGCTGGTCGGTCTGGAGCCGGAGGAGCTGAAGCAGGTCGCCGGCCGGCTGCACACCGAGGCCGACTGGTGGCACGCGGACGTCACCGACCACGAGGCGATGGCCACGGTGGCGGCGGAGGTCAAGGAGCGCTTCGGCAAGGTCGACATCGTGGTCGCCAACGCGGGGGTCGCGGCGGGTGGCCCGTTCCTGGACTCCGACCCCGTCGCCTGGCGGCGGGTCATCGAGGTCAACCTCATCGGCGGGGCGGTGACCGGGCGGGCGTTCCTGCCCGTACTGATGGAGTCGCGCGGCTACTTCCTGCAGATCGCCTCCCTCGCGGCGATCACCCCGGCGCCGATGATGACGGCGTACTGCGCCTCCAAGTCGGGTGTCGAGGCCTTCGCCCACAGCCTGCGCGCCGAGGTCGGATACAAGGGAGTGAAGGTCGGCGTCGGCTACCTCTCCTGGACCGACACGGACATGGTGCGGGGCGCGGACCAGGACGACGTGATGAAGGAGCTGCGGCAGCGGCTGCCGTGGCCGTCCAACCGCACGTACCCCCTCGGCCCGGCCGTGGACCGGATCGTGGCGGGCATCGAACGGCGCTCGGCGCATGTGTACGCCCAGTGGTGGCTGCGCGGGATGCAGTCCACGCGCGGCTACCTGCCCGGGATCATCGCCACGGTCGGGCAGCGCGAGATGAAGCGCTTCGAACCGCGCCTGGCCGGGGTCTCCAAGGGCCTCGTCGGGGCGGGCGGCGCGGCGGACGAACAGGCCCGCTCCAGGCGGATGTGACGGTCCGTAACTGATCGAAATGCGCGGAATGTTCCGTCATGTCACGCTGGTCGAGGCCCAAGGGGCGAGCCGCCCCGTTCCCCTCACACCCTTCTAGGAGTGAACCTTCATGGGCATGCGAGACCAGTACGAGGACAAGGCGAAGCAGGCCGCCGAGCAGGCGAAGCAGAAGATGGGCAGGGCGAGGGACGAAGCGTCCGAGCGCGCCTCCCGGGCCAAGGGCCGCCCCTCCGAGGAGGAGCAGCGCCGGTCCCAGCAGGAGGGCCAGGACCGCCTCGACATGGACTACGACGCCTGACGTCTGTCCTCCGAAGGCGCACCCGGGACGCCGGGTGCGCCTTTCGTGTTCCCTTGTTCCGGGCCGCCGCGCGGACCTTCCCCGTACGGTGATCCCATGCCCGATCTGCAGCTGCTCCGAGCCGACCACGCGCCCGCGCTCCTCGCGTTCGAGCGGGAGAACCGCGCGTACTTCGCCGCGCACGTGCCCGACCGCGGCGACGCGTACTTCGAGGAGTTCGCCTCGCGCCACCAGGCGCTCCTGGACGAGCAGGGGACCGGGGGGATCCTCTTCCATGTGCTCGTCGGGGACGGCGGCGAGATCCTCGGACGGTTCAACCTTCTCGACGTGGCCGACGGCGGCGCCGAACTCGGCTACCGGGTGGCCGAGAAGGCGACCGGGCGCGGGCTCGCCACCCGTGGCGTACGGGAGGTGTGCCGACTGGCCGCCGAGGAGTACGGGCTGCGGCGGCTGACCGCCACGGCCGCGCTCGACAACGTGCCGTCCCGGGCGGTGCTCGCCCGGGTCGGGTTCGGTGCCGTGGGCGGTGTGACGCTCGACGGCGGCCTGCGGGGCATCGCCTACGAGCTGGATCTGGGCGCGCTGGTCCCGTCCCCTTCCCCGGAGCCCCTCGGCGGGAGCTTCGGGCGGGAGCGGTCCGGAACGTCGTCGTAGCCGGGCGGGCTCGCCGCCGGGGTCTCCGCCAGCAGCGAGAGCGCCACCTCGACCGCGTCGTCCAACTGGGCGTGCCGGCCCTCGGCCCAGTCCAGCGGGGTCCGCAGGATCGCCAGGTCCGGGGTCACGCCCTGGTTCTCGACCGACCAGCCGTACTCGGGGAACCAGGCCGCGTTCATCGGCACCGTGATCTGTGTGCCGTCGCCCAGCCGGTGCCGGCCCGTCATGCCGACCACCCCGCCCCACGTCCGCTGACCGATCACCGGCCCCAGTCCGAGCAGCTTGAACGCGGCCGTGATCATGTCGCCGTCCGAGGACGTCGCCTCGTCCGCGAGCGCGACGACCGGACCGCGCGGGGCGTTGGAGGAGTACGACACCGGCTGGGCGTTGCGTGTCAGGTCCCAGCCCAGGATCTTGCGGGTGAGCTTCTCCACGACGAGTTCGCTGATGTGGCCGCCCGCGTTGCCGCGCACGTCCACGATCAGGGCGGGCCGTGAGACCTCCATCCGCAGGTCGCGGTTGAACTGCGCCCAGCCCGAGCCGCCCATGTCGGGGATGTGCAGGTAGCCGCACCTGCCGCCGCTGACCTCCCGTACCACCGCGCGCCGCTTGGCCACCCAGTCCTGGTAGCGCAGCGGGCGGTCGTCGATCAGCGGCACGATCGCCACGCGGCGTGCGCGCCCCTCGCCCTCGGCCGGCCGGAAGGTCAGTTCGACGGTCGTACCGCCCGAGGAGGACAGCAGGGGATACGGTCCCGTCACCGGGTCCACCGGACGGCCGTCCACATGGGTGAGGACCGCGCCCTCCCGGATCCCCGTGCCCGCCAGGGGCGACCGGGCCTTGGAGTCCGACGAGTCGCCCGGCAGGATCCGCTTGACCATCCAGCCCCCGTCCCTGGGAACGAGGTTGGCGCCGAGCAGGCCCATCGGGCGCTGGTAGTGCGGCGGTCCCTCGTTGCGGCGCGCGGGCGTCACGTACGCGTGCGAGGTGCCCAGCTCGCCCATCACCTCGCGCAGCAGATCGGCGAAGTCGTCGGGGGAGGCGACCCGTTCGACCAGCGGACGGTACTGGTCGAGGACGGCCGGCCAGTCCACGCCGCACATGTCCGGATCCCAGAAGTAGGCCTGGACGATCCGGCCCGCCTCGTCGTAGGCGCCGCGCCACTCGGCCTCCGGGTCGACCTCGTGCAGGATCCGCCGCAGGTCGATGTAGACGGTCGAGTCGCCGTCCCCGGGCTCCGTCGCCGGCACCGCCCGCAGCTCGCCCTCGTCGACCACGACGAGCCGTGAGTCGTCGCCGCTGACCGCGAACCAGTCCAGGTGCTGCACCAGTTCGGTCTTACGGGCCTTGGTGATGTTGAAGTACTCCAGCGTGGGCCGGCCCGTCGTGTCGGCCGGGTTGGCGAAGGTCTCGCCGAGCGCGCCCGAGATCGGCCAGCGCAGCCAGACAAGACCGCCGCCGCTGACCGGGTGCATCGCCGAGTACTTGGACGCGGAGACCGGGAAGGGCGTGACCCGGTCCGCGAGCCCCTCCACCTCCACGATCGTGGTGCCCTCCCCGCCCGCGGCCTCGGCCTCCGTCTCGGCCGGGTCGAGCCCGCCCGCCGCAGGCCGGCCGTCCGGCAGCAGCGCGAAGGGGGAGGGCGTGGCGGACGAGAGCGGTACGAGATAGGGGCGGCAGCCCAGCGGGAAGGAGAGGTCGCCGGTGTGCACGTCGTACACCGGGTCGAAGCCCCGCCAGGAGAGGAAGGCGAGATAGCGGCCGTCACGGGTGAAGACCGGATTCTCGTCCTCGAACCGGCCGTTGGTGACGTCGACGACCGTCCGGGGGCCCGGGCCGGCGATCCTGGCCATCTTGATCTGCCGCAGCGAACGGCCGATCCCCGGGTGCGCCCAGGTCAGCCAGGACCCGTCGGGCGAGAAGGCGAGATCGCGCACCGGTCCGTTGATCGAGCGGATCAGCTCGGTGACGTCGCCGGTGGACTCCTCGGTCGTGTCGAGGAGCAGCAGTCGGCCGTCGTGGGAGGCGATGGCGAGGCGCTCGCCCTCCGGGTCGGAGATCATCTCCTCGACCCGGCCCAGCTCGCCCGTGGCCAGCCGGCGCGGCTCCCGTTCCCCGCTCGCGCGCGGCAGGTACGCGATCTCGACGGCGTCCTCGCCCTCGGCGTCGGTGACGTACGCGACCTGCCCGCTGCTGCCCAGCATCTCCGGCAGCCGGACCCGTACGCCCGGGGTGTCCGTGATCGTGCGGGCGGGGCCGTCGCGGTGGGTGAGCCAGTACAGGCTGCCGCGCACCGAGACCGCGCTCGCCCGCCCCGTCTCGTCGACCGAGAGGGCGTCCACGTGGTTGGCGGCGGGGACCTGGTAGTGCCGTCGGCCGGCGCGCGGGCCGCCGAGCCGTACCTCCAGCCTGCGCGGGGCGGAGTCGGGGACGGTCACGTCGTCGACGATCCACAGGTCGCCCGCGCACTGGTAGACCACCCGCCGCCCGTCGCTGGAGGCGTGCCGGGCGTAGAAGGCGTCGTGGTCGGTGTGGCGGCGCAGATCGGTGCCGTCGGGCAGGCAGGAGTAGAGGTTGCCGACGCCCTCGTGGTCGGAGAGGAACGCGATCCGGCCGGCCACGAACATGGGTGCGTCGAGGTGGCCGCCGATGTCCGGCAGCAGTCGCTCGCCGTGCAGCCAGAGCCGGCCGGTGGCCCCGCCGCGGTAGCGCTTCCAGGAGGCCGGCTCGTGCGGCGGCTTTCCGGTGAGGAGGAGCGTGCGGCGCTCGCCGTCGAGGTCGGCCACGGCGATGTCGGAGACCGGGCCCCAGGGCATCCGGCCGCCGGGGGAGCCGTCTGTGGGGACGGTGTAGGCCCAGGAGAAGTACGAGAAGGGCTGGCCGTGCGAGGAGACGGCGAGGATGTCGCCCTCCGGGGACCAGGAGCAGACCCGGGTGTCGGTCGAGCCCCAGTAGGTGAGCCGTCGCGAGGGGCCGCCCTCGACCGGCGCGAGGTGGATCTCGGGGTCGAGGCTGCGCCAGGTCGTGTAGGCGATGTGGCGGCCGTCGGGCGAGAAGCGGGGGTGGCCGACCCGGGTCCGGTCGACGGTGACCCGCCAGGCCCGGCCGGGGTGGTGGCCGTCGGGCACGAGGGGTGCGACCCAGAGGTCGTCCTCGGCCGCGAAGCACAGCAGGTCGTCGTGGAGGTGCGGGTAGCGGAGATACGCGGCGTCGTCACTCACCCCCCAATGCTTTCCACCCTGATGGGGTGCGGCAACTCGTACGGGCTTTCGCCCCTCGGCCGGTCCGTTGCGGGCAGGCGGCGCGGCGGGGCTCGCGCGCTGTGGCCCACGACACGTACGAAACGGTTTCGTTTCGCTGGGGGCCGGGGTACCTTCTTGGTGTACGAAACGGTTTCGTTCGGATGGAGATCGGTCATGGCAGGCAGCAGGCTCACCCCTGAGCGTGAGTCCGAGCTGTACGGAGCCGTGCTCGACCTCCTGCGCGAGGTCGGCTACGACGCCCTCACCATGGACGCCGTCGCCGCGCGCACCCGCTCCAGCAAGGCCACCCTCTACCGCCAGTGGGGGAGCAAGCCCGAGCTGGTCGCCACGGCGCTGCGCGACAACAAGCCCATCAAGCTCGCCGAGATCGACACGGGCACCCTGCGTGGCGACTTCCAGGCGATCATGGAGCTGACCGACGACTGCCAGATGGAGAAGGACACCGCCCTCATGCGGGGTCTCGCCCAGGCGGTCCACGCCAACCCCGACCTGCACCAGGCGCTGCGCGAACTGCTCATCGAACCCGAGATGAGCAACCTGCGCGACACCCTGGAACGAGCGGTGGAGCGCGGCGAGATCAGCGCCGACAACCCGGCACTGAAGTTCGTCCCGCACATGATCATCGGGGCGTTCGTCGCCCGTCCGCTGATCGAGGACCAGCCGATCGACCACGCCTTCATCACCGACTACGTCAACGCCGTCGTGCTCCCCTCACTCGGCGTCTGACCGGCACCGGCTCCCCGGCCGGTACCACCGACACGTCCCACCCGCACCCCCTGACGCTGCGCACCGCTCACGCCGTCGGGCCGGCTCCCCATGCCCTGTCCCACCACGAAAATGGGAGTAAGCCCCCGTGGCCACGTTCCTCTACAAGCTGGGTCGCTCCGCCTTCCGGCGCCGACGGCTCGTCGCCCTGCTCTGGGTGGCGCTGCTCGCGCTCGCCGGAGTCGGCGCGGCCACCGCGCCCGCCGCGACCTCCAGCTCCTTCTCGATTCCCGGTACGGAGGCCCAGAAGGCCTTCGACCTCCTTGAGCAGCGCTTCCCCGGCGGCAACGCCGACGGGGCCACCGCCCGCGTCGTCTTCAAGGCCCCCGAGGGCCAGAAGATGACCGACGCGGCCAACAAGGCCAAGGTCCAGGACGTCGTCGACGAGCTGAAGGCCGGCTCCGACGAGGTAGCCTCCGTCGTCGACCCGTACACCGCCCAGGCGGTCTCGAAGGACGGCTCGACCGCCTACGTCTCCGTCAGCTACAAGGTCTCCGGCATGGAGCTGAGCGACGCGACGCGCGAGGCGCTGCAGAAGACCGGGCACGACGCGCAGGGGAAGGGGCTGACCGTCGAGATCGGCGGTGACGCCCTCCAGACCATGCCGGAGACCGGCGCGAGCGAGATCGTCGGCGTGGTCATCGCCGGCATCGTGCTCGTCATCACCTTCGGTTCGCTGGTCGCCGCGGGGCTGCCGCTGCTCACCGCGATCATCGGCGTCGGCATCGGCGTCTCCTCGATCACGGCGCTCGCGAACGTCCTCGACCTCGGTTCCACCACCTCGACCCTCGCGATGATGATCGGCCTCGCGGTCGGCATCGACTACGCCCTCTTCATCGTCTCCCGCTACCGCGCGGAGCTCGCGGAGGGCCGGGAGCGCGAGGACGCCGCGGGCCGCGCCGTCGGCACGGCCGGTTCGGCCGTCGTCTTCGCCGGTCTCACCGTGGTGATCGCCCTGGTCGGCCTCGCCGTCGTCAACATCCCGATGCTGACGAAGATGGGCTTCGCCGCGGCCGGCACGGTCGTGATCGCGGTCCTGATCGCGCTCACCCTGGTCCCGGCGCTGCTCGGCTTCGCCGGTGCCAAGGTCGTGGGCCGCAAGGAGCGCAAGGGGCTGAAGAAGGCCGACGACAAGCCCAACATGGGCACCCGCTGGGCCCGGTTCGTCATCCGCCGCCCGGTCATGGTCCTGCTCGTCGGCGTCCTCGGCCTCGGCGCGATCGCCGTGCCGGCCGCCTCCCTGGAGATGGGCCTGCCGGACGACGGCGCGAAGCCGGCCTCCGCCACCGAGCGGCGGGCGTACGACCTGCTGTCGGACGGGTTCGGCCCCGGGTTCAACGGCCCGCTGATGGTCGTCGTCGACGGGGACAAGGCCGCGGCCGAGTCCACCGTGAAGGAGATCGAGGGCCTGAACGGGGTCGTGGCGGTAACGAAGCCGACGCCGAACAAGGCCGGCGACACGGCGATGATCACCGTCATCCCGAAGGACCGCCCCTCCTCGGTCGCGACCGAGACCCTGGTCCACGACATCCGGGACGCGACCGGCGACAACGTCCTCGTCACCGGCGCCACCGCGATGAACGTCGACTTCTCGCAGAAGATGAACGACGCGCTCGTGCCCTACCTGGCACTGGTCGTCGGACTCGCCTTCCTGCTCCTCATGGTGGTCTTCCGCTCGGTCCTCGTTCCGCTGAAGGCGGCCCTCGGCTTCCTGCTCTCGGTGGTCGCCGCCCTCGGCGCGGTCGTCGCGGTCTTCCAATGGGGCTGGCTCGGCTCCCTGCTCGGTGTCACCGAGCCAGGGCCGGTGATGTCCATGATGCCGATCTTCATGGTCGGGGTGGTGTTCGGCCTGGCC
>NZ_JBHUYJ010000034.1:37551-68440 GCF_042668715.1 Streptomyces sp. NPDC057271 | reverse complement strand
TGTGTTCCCGCACGGGAAAAGGATCACGGCGGAAACCCGCCATACATGCAGGTAGATCGCTTGCGTGGAGCTGTGCCCGGAACCGGACTCGAACCGGTACGGCCCGAAGGCCAGCGAGGTTTAAGCTCGCCGTGTCTGCATTCCACCATCCGGGCATGGCGCGCGGCTCCGCATCGGCACATGAGCCTATCGGGATGCTTCGCCCGTTCAGCGGAACGATGACCCGATGTTGTCCTATTTTATTGACGCCTGAGTGTGCGTCAGCGCAGGTGGGGCCTGGTCTGACGGAGCGTGAGGGGGCTCGCTACCGCAAAGGCCCGGCCACCGGAATGACGGAAAGTCGCCGCCTGGACACGCCGGGAGCGGCACACTCCCCCGGGGTGTCGGCTCTCAGGGGTCCCGTCATACCTCAGGAGGAGGGCCGGCCCTCCCGGTCCGACTCGAGTCGCCCCCGCGAACGGGCATGTGGGCGGACGACCGGGGCCTCAACGCTGGACACGATGGAGTGGTTCCCGAACACCTCGCAGTGACAGGAGTCCCTCGTGACCACCACCCCCACCGTCTCCCGCGCCACCGCGGTGGCCGCCCGCGCCACGGATCTCTCGAAGGTCTACGGACAGGGCGAGACCCAGGTGGTCGCCCTGGACCGCGTCACCGTGGACTTCCGGCAGGGCGAGTTCACCGCGATCATGGGCCCCTCCGGCTCCGGCAAGTCGACCCTGATGCACTGCGTCGCGGGCCTGGACTCCTTCAGCTCCGGATCGGTGCGCCTCGGCGACACGGAGCTGAGCACCCTCAAGGACAAGCAGCTCACACAGCTGCGCCGGGACAAGATCGGCTTCATCTTCCAGGCGTTCAACCTGCTGCCGACGCTGACGGCGCTGGAGAACATCACGCTGCCGATGGACATCGCGGGCCGCAAGCCCGACAAGCAGTGGGTGGAGAAGGTCATCGACATGATCGGCCTGTCCGGCCGGCTGAGCCACCGTCCCACGCAGCTCTCCGGCGGCCAGCAGCAGCGCGTCGCCGTGGCCCGCGCGCTGGCCTCCCGCCCCGAGATCATCTTCGGTGACGAGCCGACCGGAAACCTGGACTCGCGCTCGGGCGCCGAGGTCCTGGGCTTCCTGCGCAATTCGGTACGGGACCTGGGCCAGACGGTCGTCATGGTCACCCACGACCCGGTCGCCGCGTCCTACGCGGACCGGGTGATCTTCCTCGCGGACGGCCGGATCGTCGACGAGATGATCGCCCCGACGGCGGACGGCGTGCTGGACCGCATGAAGGCCTTCGACGCCAAGGGCCGCACGAGCTGAGGCGCCCCGGGGCTCCGCCCCGGTCCCCGGCCCTTCGACGTTCCGCCCCCGACACGGGGGCTCCCACCCCAGGACACACACATGTTCCGTACCGCCTTGCGCAACGTGCTCGCGCACAAGGCCCGGCTGCTGATGACCGTGCTCGCCGTCATGCTCGGCGTCGCCTTCGTCTCCGGCACCCTGGTCTTCACCGACACCCTCTCCCAGGCCTTCCGCAGCCAGTCGGCCAAGAGCTACGACGACGTGGCCGTCGCCGTCGAGCACTACCCGAACCCGGCCGAGGCCGCCAAGGACCCCGGCCTCTCCCAGAGCGTCATCGACCGCCTGGGCGGGCTCGACGGCGTCGCCTCCGTCACCGGACGGGTCGACGGCTTCGCCGGCGTGCCCGACAAGGACGGCAAGCTGATCGGCGTCGGCTGGTCCAACAAGGGCACGAACTTCGCCCCGGGCCCCGACGGCAAGGACCGGGCGTACGACTTCGTCCAGGGCGCCGGCCCGGTCGAGGACAGCCAGGTCGCGCTCGACAGGGCGACCGCGGCCAAGGGCGGCTACCAGGTGGGCGACCGCGTCCGCGTGGCCACCAACGGCCCGGTGAAGGAGTACACCCTCTCCGGTGTCTTCACCACCGAGGACGGCGCGGTCAGCGCCGGCGGCAGCCTGGTCCTCTTCGACAACTCCGTCGCGCAGAAGCAGTACGTGAAGGAGGGCTTCTACCGCAGCGCCACCATCGCCGCGACCCCGGGCACGGACGCCGACAAGCTCCTGGACGAGGTCCTGAAGGTCGTCCCGAAGGCCGCCACGGCCCAGACCGGCCAGGCGCTCGCCGACCAGCAGGCCAAGGACATCGAGGCCGGGCTCGGCGCGCTGAAGCAGGTGCTGCTCGGCTTCGCGGGCATCGCCCTCTTCGTCGGCGTCTTCCTGATCGCCAACACCTTCACCATGCTGGTCGCCCAGCGCACCAGGGAGCTCGCGCTGATGCGCGCCGTCGGCGCCTCGCGCAGGCAGATCACGCGCTCCGTCCTCGTCGAGGCCGGGCTCGTCGGTCTGGTCGCCTCGGTCGTCGGCTACGGCCTCGGCATCGCGATGGCCGTCGGACTGCGCTCGGGTATGAACGCCTTCGACCTGAAGGTGCCGGACGGCCCGCTGGTCCTCACCGCCGCCCCGCTCATCGCCGCACTCGCCGTCGGCGTCAAGATCACCATGGTCGCCGCCTGGCTCCCCGGACGCCGCGCCGCGAAGATCCCGCCGGTCGCCGCGATGAGCAGCGTCCACGCCGCGGCGACGACGAAGTCGCTCGTGGTCCGCAACTCCATCGGCGCCGCGCTCACCGTGCTCGGTGTGGTTCTCATCGTGCTCGGCGCCGGCACCGGCGGCGACGACGGCCGGATGTACATCGCGGGCGGCGCCTTCGTCACCCTCATCGGTGTGATCGTGCTGATCCCGCTGCTCTCCCGCCCGGTGATCGCCCTGATCCGCCCGCTGTTCGTCGGCCTCTTCGGCGTCTCCGGCAAGCTCGCCGGACTCAACGCGGTCCGCAACCCGCGCCGTACCGGCGCCACCGCCTCGGCGCTCGCCATCGGGCTGACCCTGGTCACCGGCCTGTCCGTGCTCGGTACGACGGTCGGCGCGGCGCTGGACAAGATGACGACGGAGCAGATCCGCGCCGACTACATGATCTCCATGGCCAGCGGCGAGGGCATGAACGGGGACACGCTCGCCGCGATCGAGAAGACCCCCGGCGCCACCGCCGTCTCGCCGCAACTGGCCGGCTGGTTCGCGCTGAAGGGCAAGGACGTCTCGGCCTCCGGTGTGACCCCCGGCGACATCGAGAAGCTGATCAAGCTCAACACCGTGCAGGGCTCGCTGAGCTCGCTCGGCAAGGGACAGATCGCCATCGCGGAGAAGACCGCGACCAAGCAGGGCTGGAAGGTCGGCGACACGCTGCCGGTCGAGTTCGGCGACAAGAAGAAGGGCGAGCTGACGGTCGGCGCGATCTACGAGGACAGCGAGTTCGTCTCGCCGGTCCTGATCGACGCGAAGACCATCACGGCCCACGAGCAGCAGTCGTACATCCCGCAGATCTTCGTCTCGATGGACGGCGGCGCCTCCGCGGCCAACGAGAAGGCGATCGCGAAGGCGATGGGCGACAACCCGGCCATCACGGTCATGGACCAGAAGGACATCCGTGACCTGTTCGGCGGCCAGATCAACATGCTCCTGAACATCATGTACGGCCTGCTGGCGATGGCCCTGATCATCGCGGTCCTGGGCGTCGTGAACACCCTGGCCATGTCCGTCTTCGAGCGTCAGCAGGAGATCGGCATGCTGCGGGCGATCGGTCTGGACCGGCGCCGGGTGAAGCGGATGGTCCGTCTGGAGGCCGTGGTCATCTCGCTCTTCGGCGCGGTGGTCGGCATCGGTCTCGGCTCGTTCCTGGGCTGGGCGATCGGCGAGACGTTCAAGAGCAGCCTGCCGGGCTACGCGCTGGTGCTGCCCTGGGACCGGATCGGGATCTTCCTGGTCCTGGCCGGACTGGTCGGCGTCCTGGCGGCCCTGTGGCCGGCCCGCAGCGCGGCCAGGCTGAACATGCTGACGGCCATCAAGACCGAGTAGCACCGCACGCGACGTGAAGGGCCGGGCTCCCCGAAAGGGGGCCCGGCCCTTCACGTCTCACCGGGTCAGGGCCTCTCGTTCCACACCCGCGGGCGCAGCGCCACGCCCGATGCCCCCGACTCCGGCGTCTTCACGGCGAGGAACTGGTTCACGCCGATCCGGTTGCGCTCGAAGGAGACCGCGCAGGCCGCCATGTAGAGCCGCCAGATCCGCGCCCGGCCGGGTGAGGTGCTCCGTACGGCCCGGGCCCAGTCGCTCTCCAGATTGGCCACCCAGCGGCGCAGCGTCAGGGCGTAGTGCTCGCGGATCGCCTCCACGTCACGCACCTCGAAGCCGGCGTCCTCCAGGGTCGTCAGCGTGCGTCCCATCGGGGCGAGTTCGCCGTCGGGGAAGACGTACGCGTCGATGAAGGCGTCGATCCGGTAGGTGTCCTCGTCCGGCTCGGGGCGGCGGGAGATCTGGTGGTTGAGCAGCCGGCCGCCGGTCTTGAGCAGCGCGTACAGTACGTCGGCGTACTCGCGGTAGCGGTCCTCACCGACGTGCTCCGCCATGCCGATGGACGAAATCGCGTCGTACGGCCCGTCCTTGACGTCCCGGTAGTCCTGGACCCGGATCTCGATCCGGTCCGTCAGGCCCTCCTCGGCGATCCGCTTGCGGGCGTAGGCCGCCTGCTCCCGGGAGAGGGTGATGCCGACGACCCGGGCGCCGTACTCGCGGGCCGCGTGCATGGCCATGGAGCCCCAGCCGCAGCCGACGTCGAGGAGTCGGTCGCCCTCCTTCAGGTTCAGCTTGCGGGCGATGAGGTCCAGCTTGTCGCGCTGGGCGTCCTCCAGGGTCCCGCCGTCGGTCCAGTACGCGCACGAGTAGACCATCGACGGCCCGAGGACCAGCTCGTAGAAGTCGTTGCCCACGTCGTAGTGGTGACTGATCGCCTGTTTGTCGCGGCTCTTGCTGTGGCGCGATCCGGTGCGCCGGCGCACCTCCTCGGCGGGCGGCGCAGGCGGCGGCAGCGGCCTGGCCAGCTTCAGGAACGCGGCGGCCGCGGTGCGCAGCTTGGGGTCGCGTACGGACGCCAGGGCGCTCCTGGTCTCCTCGCCGCGCTCCCAGAACAGCCCCGCCAGCCGGTCCAGGACCTCGTAGAGATCGCCCTCGACGTCGATCTCACCGGCCACCCAGGCCCGCGCGAGACCCAGTTCACCGGGCTTCCACAGCAGCCGGCGCAGGGCGCGCCGCTCCCGGACGATCAGAACGGGGCCGTCCGCGGGTCCTGCTTCACTGCCGTCCCAGGCTCGCAGACGCACCGGGAGCGGGGACCCCAGCAGGTCCTCCGCGAGAGTGGTCAGCCGCGATGCGGCGTCGGCCATGGTGCACACCTCCGTGATGTCGTGCCCCAGAAATGCTCGTGACCACGTAAACACCGTCCGTAGGCGAATACAGCCCCGCCGCCGCACAACGACTCGGCAAAAACACGCGAAAGGGCCGTCCGCACCACGGATGGCGGACGGCCCTTTCGGTGACGTCGGGTACTGCTCTCAGCGCGTCAGGAGGCCTTGGCCTTCTCCTGCGCCGGGGCGGCGGGAGCCGGGGCGGGCTTGGCCGCCTCGTAGAACTCCTCGCGCGGCGTCTCCATGGCACCGAGGGAGACGACCTCGCGCTTCAGGAACATCGCGAGGGTCCAGTCGGCGAAGACGCGGATCTTGCGGTTCCAGGTCGGCACGGCCATGCCGTGGTAGCCACGGTGCATGTACCAGGCGAGCCGGCCCTTGAGCTTGATCTTCATCTTGCCCATGACGATCATGGCGACGCCCTTGTGGAGGCCGAGGCCCGCCACAGCGCCCTTGTTGGAGTGCTCGTACGGCTTCTGCGGGAAGCCCCGCATGCCGGAGACCACGTTGTCGCCGAGGACCTTCGCCTGGCGCAGCGCGTGCTGGGCGTTCGGCGGGCACCAGGCGTTCTCGACGCCGGCCTTGCGGGACGCGACGTCCGGGACCTGGGCGTTGTCGCCGGCGGCCCAGATGTAGTCGGTGCCCTGGACCTGGAGCGTCTCGGAGGTGTCCACGTGGCCGCGCGGGCCGAGCGGGAGGCCGAAGCGGGCGAGCGCCGGGTTGGGCTTGACGCCCGCGGTCCACACGATCGTGTTGGAGTCGACCTCGAGGCCGTTCTTCAGCACCACGTGGCCGTCGACGCAGGAGTCCATGGACGTCGAGAGGTAGATCTCGACGCCGCGGCCCTCGAGGTGCTCCTTGCCCCAGCGGCCCAGCTCCGGGCCGACCTCGGGAAGGATCTTGTCGGCGGCGTCGACCAGGATGAAGCGCATGTCCTCGCGCTTCACGTTGGTGTAGTACTTCGCCGCGTCGCGGGCCATGTCCTCGACCTCGCCGATGGTCTCCGCGCCGGCGAAGCCGCCGCCCACGAAGACGAAGGTCAGCGCCTTGCGGCGGACCTCCTCGTTGGTCGTGGAGTCGGCCTTGTCGAGCTGCTCCAGGACGTGGTTGCGGAGGCCGATGGCCTCCTCCACGCCCTTCATGCCGATGCCCTGCTCGGCCAGGCCGGGGATCGGGAAGGTACGGGAGACCGCGCCCAGCGCGACGACCAGGTAGTCGAACGGCAGGTCGTACGCCTCGCCGACGAGCGGCGCGATCGTGGCGACCTTGCGGTCCTGGTCGATGCTGGTGACGCGACCGGTGAGCACCTCGGCTCCGCGCACGACGCGTCGCAGCGGGACGACGACATGGCGCGGCGAGATGCTGCCTGCGGCGGCTTCGGGGAGGAAGGGCTGGTACGTCATGTACGAGCGCGGGTCGACGACCGTGACGGTCGCTTCCGCGTAACGCATCTTCTTGAGGATGCGTCGAGCTGCGTACAGGCCTACGTACCCACCGCCTACTACGAGGATCCTGGGACGCTCCGTGGTGCTCATGCATCCGAGTATCCACCCCTCCCAGGGGGGTCGCTCGTGCGCCCCTTCACAAGCTCTGGGGGTACCTCTGCTACACTCCGCCGCCCACGTGACCCAGGTCATGGTCGTGCAAAGGAACCAGGGTGCAGGGGTGAACGTTGTTCACCCCTACTGAACTGCTCTGGAGAGCCCCCGTTAACGCAGAACCACGGGGTGCATTCACACGATGGAAACATCGAGCGAACCGGGCTTCCCGCCTACGAAAGAGCCCCGGCAGGGGCGTTGGAGGCCCTCATGGCCCTCCACAGCCCCCATCAGGGCCCTTTTCCTTGTGAAGAACTTCACGAACTTTCTCGGCGGACCGATTCGCGACGCCCCGCCGGGTGCCCGTTATGCCACGGACAGTGCGATTCCGTCGAGGATCGCGCACGAACGCGCCCCCGTCCACAGAGGCGCCGTGTACACGTTGACGCGTACACTGCCTTCATGACTGAGAACACCGTGACTGTACGGGAAGCTCGCGCGCACCTCGCCGATCACATCAACCGGGCCGAGGAAGGCGTCCCGACCGTCATCACGCGCAACGGCGCACCGGTGGCAGCCGTGGTCCCGATCTCGGACTTCGAAGCGTTGGAGGAAGCGGCCGATGTGATGCTGGCGCGCGAGGCCGAAGCGGTACTGGCCGAGGGAGGCAGCACCGTAACCATGGCGGAACTGCTGGCGGACCTGTTCACCGAGCAGGACGGCGAGGCGGCGTGAAGTACGCCTTCCGGTTCACCACAGCGGCCCAGCGCCAGCTTCGGGCCATCAGCCGACCCGACGCCATGCGCATCCTGACCGCGTTGACCGCACTCGGTGACGACCCGTACCGCCAGGACGCCGACGTCAAGAAGCTCACCGGCCCGCCGGGCCTCTACCGGCTCAGGATCGGTGGCTACCGGATCGCCTACCTGATCAACGATGGCGAACTCGTCGTCCTGGTGGTCAAGGTGGGCGACCGGCGGGACGTCTACCGCAACCTGTGACGCCCCGCCCGGCACCGGCACCGCCTCAGCGCACCTCGGCGGCGCAGCTGTGAGCGATTCCGTCGAGGATGTCGTGCTCGCTGACGACGACCTCACGGGCCCCGGTCCGCTCCATGATCTCCAGCAGGACGAGCGCCCCGGAGACGATGACGTCGACCCGGCCCGGGTGCATCACGGAGATCGCGGCGCGCTCGGCGTGCGTGGAGCGGACCAGCGAGTCGACGATCTCCGCGACCTTCGCGTACGGGATACGGGAGTGGTGGATCCGCTCGGAGTCGTACTCCTCGAGCCCCAGCGCGATCGCGGCGACCGTGGTCACCGAACCCGCGAGCCCGACCAGCGTCTCGGCCGAGCGGATCGGGACGGTCTCCTCGGCCAGGTCGAGCGCGGCCCGGATGTCGGCGCGGATCGCGTCGATCTCCTCGGCCGCCGCCGGATCGCTGCGCACGTGGCGCTCGGTGAGCCGTACGCAGCCGATGTCGACGGACCGGGCGGCCTCGACGTGCCTGTCGCCGACGACGAACTCGGTCGAGCCGCCGCCGATGTCCACGACCAGGTACCGCTCGGCGGCGGGCAGCTCGCCCGTGGCGCCGATGAAGGAGAACTCGGCCTCCTGGTCGCCGGTGATCACCTCGGGCTCGACGCCCAGGATGTCCAGGACTCCGCTGACGAACTCGTCGCGGTTCTCGGCGTCGCGGGAGGCGGAGGTGGCCACGAAGCGGAGCTTCTCGGCGCCCAGTTCCTTGATGACGGCGGCGTACTCCCGGCAGGCGGCGAAGGTCCGCTCCAGCGCCTCGGGCGCGAGGCGGCCGGTCCGGTCGACGCCCTGCCCGAGCCGGACGATCGTCATCCGCCGGTCCAGCTCGATCAGCTCGCCCGGGGAGCCCGCGCCGGAGGCGCCGTCAGGCTCGGCGACGTCGGCGACCAGGAGGCGGATGGAGTTCGTACCGCAGTCGATGCCCGCCACCCGGGTCACTGGGCCGACTCCTTCTCGTCCGCGCACGGCGTGACGCAGGGGCCCTTGGCCCACCACTCCGGCAGCATCGCGATCGCCTCGTCGCCCAGCGGGTTCACGCCCGGTCCCGCGGCCAGCGAGTGGCCGACGAGGACGTGCAGGCACTTGACGCGGTCGGGCATGCCGCCGGCGCTCGGGAAGCCCTCCAGGACCTCGATGGCGTCACGACGGGCGATGTAGTCCTCGTGCGCGGCCCGGTAGGCGGCGGCCAGCTCCGGGTCGGTGGCCAGCCGGGCCTGCATCTCCTTCATGACCCCGTTGGCCTCCAGGGTGCCGATCGCGGAGGCCGCGCGGGGGCAGGTCAGGTAGTACGTCGTGGGGAACGGGGTGCCGTCCGGGAGCCGCGGCGCGGTCTCGACGACGTCCGGGTTGCCGCAGGGGCAGCGGTGCGCGATGGCGCGCAGACCCCGGGGCGGGCGGCCGAGCTGCTGCTCGAAGGCGGCGACGTCCGCCTCGGTCGGCTCGGTGCGTGCGGTCTGCGGAGGGGGCGTTTCCATCGTTACGTCTTGTCTTCTCGTCGGAGTGTCGTCGGTGGTGGAGGTCGGTGCGGGGCCGAGGCCGCCGGGCCGGGCACGCTAGCGGCGCGTGTCCGCGCGGTCGACGCCGTCCCAGAGGTCGGAGTACCAGGGCCGCTCGGCGCCACCCTGCTCGGTGCGCCGGGCACGCTCGGCCTCGGGGTCGTTCAGGGTGAAGCCGGTCTCGCCGGGCATCACGTAGTGCAGGTGCTCCCGGGCGAGCCGGCGGACGTACGCGGGGTCCTGGAGACGGGCCTTCTCGTCCCGCAGCTTCTCGACCCGCGCGGCCGCGTCGGCGGCCTGGCGCTCCTGCTCGGCGATCTCGCCTCGCTGGGACACGTACTGGCGCATGGGGTACGCGAGCGCGACGACCAGCGAGCAGACCACCAGGGCGAGGAAGGCCGCCCGGCCGGTGAGCCGGGAGCGGCGGGCCTGACGGCGGGTCTGGGAGCGGTAGACACGGGCGGCGGTCTGCTCGCCGAGCAGCCTGATCCTGGTCGCGGTCGAGAACCGGTCCCGGTCCTTCGCGGCCATCTCCTGTCGCCTCCCCTGTGTCGTCCCGTAACGAGTGCGTCCCCGCACACGGTACGGGACCGGGTGCGGGGACGTACGTAACCGAGGGTTCTCGGGGATCAGCCCTTGAAGCGCGGGAAGGCGCTGCGACCGGCGTAGACGGCCGCGTCGTCGAGGATCTCCTCGATGCGCAGGAGCTGGTTGTACTTGGCGACGCGCTCGGAGCGGGCCGGGGCGCCGGTCTTGATCTGGCCGCAGTTGGTGGCGACGGCGAGGTCGGCGATGGTGACGTCCTCGGTCTCGCCGGAGCGGTGGGACATCATGCACTTGAAGCCGTTGCGCTGGGCCATCTCGACGGCGTCCAGGGTCTCGGTCAGCGAACCGATCTGGTTGACCTTGACGAGCAGCGCGTTGGCGGCGCCGTCCTCGATGCCGCGGGCCAGGCGCTCCGGGTTGGTGACGAAGAGGTCGTCACCGACGATCTGGACCTTGGTGCCCAGCTTGTCGGTGAGGACCTTCCAGCCGGCCCAGTCGTCCTCGAACAGCGGGTCCTCGATGGAGACCAGCGGGTACGCGGAGACGAGCTCCTCGTAGTAGTCGGTCATCTCGGCGGCCGAGCGGGACTTGCCCTCGAACTCGTACGAGCCGTCCTTGTAGAACTCGGACGCGGCGACGTCGAGCGCCAGCGCGATGTCCTTGCCCGGGACGTAGCCGGCCTGCTTGATGGCCTCCAGGATGAGGTCGAGCGCCTCGCGGTTGGAGTCCAGGTTGGGGGCGAAGCCGCCCTCGTCGCCGAGGCCGGTGGACAGGCCCTTGGTCTTCAGGACGGACTTGAGGGTGTGGTAGACCTCGGTGCCCCAGCGCAGGGCCTCGGAGAAGGACTCCGCGCCGATCGGCGCGATCATGAACTCCTGGATGTCCACGTTGGAGTCGGCGTGCGAGCCGCCGTTCAGGATGTTCATCATCGGAACGGGCAGCAGGTGCGCGTTCGGGCCGCCGAGGTAGCGGAAGAGCGGGAGGTCGGAGGCCTCGGACGCGGCGTGCGCGACGGCGAGGGAGACGCCGAGGATGGCGTTGGCGCCGAGGGAGGCCTTGTTGTCCGTGGCGTCCAGGTCGAACATGGCCTGGTCGATGAGGCGCTGCTCGGTGGCGTCGTAGCCGACGAGCTCCGGGCCGATCTGCTCGATCACGGCGAGGACGGCCTTCTCGACGCCCTTGCCCTGGTAGCGGTTCTTGTCTCCGTCACGGAGCTCAATGGCCTCGAACGCACCGGTGGAGGCACCGGACGGAACGGCAGCACGGCCGGTGCTGCCGTCGTCGAGGCCGACCTCGACCTCGACCGTGGGGTTGCCTCGGGAGTCCAGGATTTCCCGGGCTACGACGACGTCGATGGACGGCACGAGCATCTCCTTCTGGGATGGGACGCTAGATTTGACGCTTGCGGTGCAGGGTCGCTTTGGCCTTGCGACAAGAGCCTAACCGGCTCCGGGGCTCCCGCCCGCCGGGCGCCCGCCCCCTGGGACGAAAAAGGACCCAAGGGCACGCATCTACGGCCAAAGCCCCCCAGAACTACTCGCCAGTAACCCCGTGGGGCCGCCCCGGGCCCCGCCCCGGGCTCCCCGGAACACGGAACCCCGGTCCGGAGCGCACGGGGGAAACCGCTCCGCACCGGGGTGGTCACCGCGGGAGGGTCGTCGGACCCGCGTGAGCCGCCGGACCCGCGTGAGCCGCCGGACTCACGCGAGCCGCGGGGCTCACTTCAGGTGAAGCTGCTGGCCCGGGTAGATCAGGTCGGCGTCCTCGACGACGTCCTTGTTGAGCTCGAAGAGCTTCGCCCAGCCGCCCTCGACGTCGTGGGCGGCGGCGATGGTGCTCAGCGTGTCGCCGGCGACGACCTTGTACTCGCCGTCACCCTTCTCGACCTTCTTGCCGGTCGGGGTGGTGACGGTCTTCTTGGACTCGGCCTTCTTCGGGGCGGTCCGGGTCTCGCTGCGGGTCGTCGGCTGCTCGGCCTGGCGCTCCTGCTTCGGGGCGGCCGGCTTGGCCGGAGTGCTCTCGGCGGCGCCACCGGTGTAGGCGGCGCTGGAGAGGCCGACGCCGCAGCTCGGCCAGGCACCCTTGCCCTGACCGGCGAGGACCTTCTCGGCGATGGTGATCTGCTGCGACTTCGAGGCCTGGTCGGCGGTCGCGGCGTAGGCGGTGCCACCGTAGGCGGCCCAGGTGGAGGCGGAGAACTGCAGGCCGCCGTAGTAGCCGTTGCCGGTGTTGATGGACCAGTTGCCACCGGACTCGCACTGGGCGACGGTGTCCCACTCGGAGGCCGTGGCGGCCGAGGCGGACCCGGCGGTCATCAGCGGGGCGGCGACGGCGACACCGGCGACACCGGCGAGGGCGACGGCGCGGGCGGCCCTGGAGGGACGACGGTGTTTGCCCTTGACGGAAAACAGCATGGGACTTCTCCTCACCGACGCCTGCGAGGTGAGCTGTCGGGTTCGGGCCATGTGAGTTGCCCGGCCGCGCGACCTTGCGCGCGGCTTCACCCCAAGCCGGTCCGTCGGCCGTCTGTCTCAACGGCCGGGGTCGGCACTTACCTTGGGTCCCCCGCTCCTGCCTACGGCGCTGACGCGACGACTGTTCCCATCGGCCGACGGCAGGATTCGGCGTTTCGGTCGACGGGGCCCGCGGTGGCGAGCGGTCCTGACCGTAGACACAGACCCGGGGGAAGTTCAAAGAGGCCCAGGTCGGACATATCACCCCTACCCGTCACGGGACGAAGGGTGTTTACGCAGGTGAGAGGTGACGGAAGCAGAGTTTGCGGACGGGACGCGCCAGTTGAGACAAAGAGACCCATGTCTCACTGGCGCAGAACCGGACATACAACCCCGAACTACCCCTGTTCCGCGGTCGAACCGAGGCCGAGGTCAAGGCTCTGGCCAGGGACGATCAGGTCCGGATCGGCACCCACCGTGGAGCGGTTGGCGTCATAGAGGGCGCCCCAGCCGCCCGGGAGTTCGTTCTGCTGGGCGATCACGGAGAGGTTGTCGCCCGGCTTGACGGTGTATTCACCGATGGCGCCGGAGATGTCCTGGGCGGTCGTGTTGTCCAGACTGCCCGAAGCGTCCTTGTTGCCTTGGTCGCCCTCACCGCCCTGCTCCACCGGGTCCGCCTCGGCACCCGCGTCGGGTGCCGGGGTGTCAGTCGGCAGGGCATGGCGGCCCTTTTCGCCACTCTCGCCCGGATTGACCGATTCTTCCGGAGCCGCGTCACCGCGGTGCTTCCCCGTGCCCGGGGTCGTCGGCGTGGTCGGCGCGGTGGGGGTGGTGGACGTCTCGGGCGTGGCGGACGCCTCGGGCGCGGTGGACGCCTCGGGCGCGGTGGACGACTCGCCGCCCCCTTCCTCCGTCCCGTAATCCGGCGTGGCGCTCTCGGAGGTGCCGGCCTCCGGCGACGTCGTCCCAGAGCCGGCCGGCAGGCCCGCGGTCCGGTTCGACTCCGGAAGGGGACCCGTGGGCTCCGCCGGCTTCACGGCCGGACCCGGGTCGACGTCCGGCTTCGCGCCGTCCTTCGTCAGCCCGGCGATCGGGGCGCAGGTGGCCCACTGCGTGTCACCCGCGGCGAACGCCTTCTCCGCCACCACGATCTGCTGGGCGCGGCTGGCGAGGTCCGCACTGGTCGCGTAGTCGAGGCCGCCGTGCCGCTCCCAGCTCTCCTGGGTGAACTGGAGCCCGCCGTAGAGCCCGTTGCCGAAGTGGGCGCTCCACAGGCCGCCCGACTCGCACTCGGCGACCCGGTCCCAGGTGGCGGCGTCGGCGGCGGACGCCGAGCCCGCACCGAGGAGGGGAAGCGCCAGAGCCGATCCCGTCACGCCTGCGGCGACAACGATGGCGGGGGCCTGGCGGGGTCTGCGGTGTCGTCCGTTCCCGGAGCGCATGCGGAGGGCCTTTCGCGTGACTGCTGAGGTGACGGTGAACGTAGCCGCATTCGAACGTCAGTAACAAGTCGATGCAGCGGAGATCACGCGAAAGTCACAGTATTGACGGTCCGTCAGTAACCCAAAGGGGAGAACTCGACCGGAAGCGTGCGCAATCCGCGCATGATGAGCCCTCCGCGCCACCGCAGATCGGCCGGATCCACGGCAAGTCGCAGATCCGGCAGGCGAGTCAGCAGCGTCGCGAGCGCGATCTGCCCTTCGAGTCGGGCGAGCGGGGCGCCGATGCAGTAGTGGATGCCGTGCCCGTAGCCGAGGTGCTGGTTGTCGCGCCGGGACAGATCGAGCGTGTCCGGCTCCTCGAAGCGCGCCGGGTCGCGGTCGGCGGCGGCGAGCACGACGAGGACCGGGTCGCCCGCCGGGATCTCCTGTCCGCCGATCGTCAGCGGCTCCATGGCGTACCTCCAGGTCGCCAGCTCCACCGGCCCGTCGTAGCGCAGGAGCTCCTCGACTCCGGTCTCCAGGAGTCCCCTCTCCCCCGCCGCGAGCGAGGCCTGGAGGCGCTCGCGCTGACCGGGGTCGCGCAGCAGGGCGTAGACCCCGTTGCCCACCAGGTTGACCGTCGTCTCGAAGCCGGCGAAGAGCAGGATGAAGGCCATCGCGGCGGCCTCGTTCTCGGTGAGGTGCTCGCCGTGGTCGGAGGCCTTGATGAGCCCGGAGATCAGGTCGTCGCCGGGGTCGAGCCGCTTGCGGTGGATCAGCTCCGCCAGATACCCGCGCATCTTCTTGACCGACCGCGCCACCCCGCCGCGCGGCCCTCCGCCGTGCCGGATCATCATCCCGGCCCAGTCCCGGAAGTCGTCCTGGTCCTCGGGCGGCACGCCGAGCAGGTCGCAGATCGCGTAGATGGGCAGCGGGAAGGCGAACTCGTGGATGAGGTCGGCCTCGCCCTTCGCCGCGAAGGCGTCGATCAGCCGGTCCGTGAGCTCCTGGACCCGGGGAGCGAACTCGGCGACCCGGCGCGGGGTGAACGCCTTGGAGACCAGCCGGCGCAGCCGGGTGTGGTCGGGTGGGTCGATGTTGAGCAGATGTGTCATCAGCTCGGCCTTGCGCTCCCCCGGGATCCCCGTCTTCCCCTTGGCGTGCGCGGGCTCGTCGTGGTGCGCCGGGTTCTTCGACAACCGCTGGTCGGCGAGGGCCTGCCGGGCGTCGGCGTACCGCGTCACCAGCCAGGCCTCGACCCCGCTGGGCAGTTTCGCCCGGTGCACGGGCGCGTGCTCGCGCAGCCAGGCGTAGGCGGGGTACGGATCGGTCGCGAACTCCCAGGTGAAGAGCTCGGGAGCGGGGGTCCGGGCCGGGGGCTCGGCGGGCTGGTCGGCGGGGGTCGTGCTCACCCCTGAGACGGTACAAGGTCACCGCCACACCGGCCTCCGGGCCCGCGATCGTCCAGGATGTGATCGTCCTGTGAAGACGCGTGGCCTAGATTCTCTCGCGTGGATGCCCAGTTGCTACGAAGTACGTTCGCGGTCGTCGAGAGGCGGGCCGAACACGCCGTCACCTTCTTCTACTCCCATCTCTTCTGGCACAACCCGGGCGTCCGCGAGCTCTTCCCCGAGGACATGCGGGCCCAGCGCGACCGGCTCTTCGCCGCGCTCACCCATGTCGTGACCCGCCTGGAGGACCCCGAGCTGCCGGCGTACCTCGCCCATCTGGGACGCGACCACCGCAAGTTCATGGCCACGCCCGCGCTCTACGCCGCCGTCGGGTCCAGCCTCGGCGCCGCGTTCGCGCACGCCGCCGGGGCCGCGTGGACCATCGAGGCCGAGAAGGCGTGGACCGAGGCGTACGGGTACGTCGCCGAACTCATGATGCGGGGCGCGGACGAGGCCGCGGCGGACGGGCAGCCGGCCTGGTGGGACGCCGTCGTCGTCCGCCACCAGCGGCTCGGCGAGGACCTGGCGGTCCTGACCCTCAAGCCGCGTACGCCCTTCGCCCACCTGCCCGGACAGTACGTCGGCGTCAGCTCGCTGCGGGTCCCCCGGGTGTGGCGCACGTATTCCCTGGCCAACGCCGTTCGCCCGGACGGGACGGTGGACCTGCACGTCAGCCGCATCCCGGGCGGTGCGATGAGCACGGCGCTCGTCGACGAGACGCGGGAGGGCGAGTCGCTGCGGCTGAGCGCGCCCGGCGGCGCGCTGACCGCGCGGACCGCCCCGGGCGACCCGCGCAGCTACATCGCCGCCGGGACCGGCTGGGCTCCCGTCAAGGCGCTCCTCGAAGAGGTGGCGGAAGGGCCGCGGGGCGTCGAGGCCCGGCTCTTCCTCGTCGCGCGCGCGAAGGAGTACCTGTACGGGAGGGAGGACGCCGAGCGCCTGCGGGAACGGATACCCGGGCTGCGCGTCACGTACATCACCTCCGCGCCCCGCCACCCCCGCGACCAGGCGACCGAGCGCCTGCTCCACGCGCTGTACACCCGCGGCAACTGGCGGGCGCACGACGTGTATCTGGCCGGTCCGCCCGGCTTCCTCGCCGAGGCGCTCCCGGTCCTGGACCACCTGGGCGCCGCCCGTGTCCACCACGACCGCCTGCCGGCGGTGGCCGGCTTACGCGGCCGCCCGGCCGGCACGGCGGAGTGGTTCATCGACCCGCCGGAAGTCCCCTGGCACGACCCGGCGGCCCGGTCTCCGCACCACCCCTGATCAGGCCCCCGTCGGGTCCGCCGTGGTCCCGGAGTCCTTCTTCGTCGCGCTCTCCGCCGCGAGGATCGTGTCGCGGTAGACGCGGGCGGCGGCGCGCAGCGCTGCCTCCGGGTCGACTCCGGCCGCCTCGGCCCGTGCCGCGAGGCCGAGCAGCTCGTAGCCGATCCCCTCGCCCTTCGGCAGCTCCACGTCCAGGCCGGCCGTCCGCACCCGGCCCGCCAGCTTGGCGGCGAGCACGAGGCCGGGCTGACCGAGCGGCACCCCTTCGGTGACCGAGTCGCGCTGCTTCTCGATCGCCTTGGTGCGCAGCCAGTGCGCCTTGACCTCCTCCGGCGTCTCGGCCTTGGCGTCGCCGAAGACGTGCGGGTGGCGGTGGATCAGCTTCTCCACGATCGTCCCGGCGACATCGTCCACGGAGAACGGCTCCTCCTCGTCCTCCTCCGCGATCCGGGCGTGGAAGACGACCTGGAGCAGGACGTCCCCGAGCTCCTCGCGCAGCTCGGCGCGGTCGCCCTCCTCGATCGCCTCGACGAGTTCGTACGCCTCCTCGATGCCGTACTTGGCGAGCCCCTTGTGGGTCTGGCGCGAGGACCAGGGGCACTCGCGCCTGATCCGGTCCATGACCTGCACCAGGTCGAGGAGACGGGCGCCGGGCAGGTCGTACGAGCCGGGCAGCAGCTCCAGATCGGGCATCGCGACGCGACCCGAGCCGGCCAGCCGGGCGAGCCCGTCGGTGAGCGCCTGGTCGCCCTCGCCGGAGGGCAGGACGACGACGGTCCGTCCCCCGGCGCACGCGTCGACGAGGTCCTGCGCGGCAGGGCGGGCGTGCTCGACGGCGACCCCGGCCTCCCGGAGGTACGGCAGCTGCGGGTGGTGCTCGTCGGCGCACAGCACCCGGTCCGCGCCGTGCAGCGCCTGCCACGCGGACCAGGACAGCAGTCCGGGGGCGACACGGTGGCTGGTGGTGAGCAGGACGACACGCCCGGGGTCGAGGGGTGATTCAGCGTTCACCCTTCGACCTTACGTGGCCGGGGGAACGGACTACGCACCCGCTTCGGCGGTGGCCGGGTCCTGGGTGATCGGGCGCAGCCAGGGGGCCGAGAAGGTGCCGAGCTGGATCTTGGCGTCGTCCCACGTGCCGAAGCGCGGGTTCACGTCGATGCCGAGGTCCTTGGACGCGGCGGTGAAGACCTCCGTGAGCTTCTTCTGGCCCTCGGGGGTGTTCTCGACGCCCAGCTTGGCGGCGATCTTGTTCATCAGGACGGTGCGGCGGACGACCCCGTCGATCTGGTCGGGGGCGACGCCCTGCTGCTGGAGCAGCGTCGCGGCGAGCTGCTCCGCGCCGCCGCTCTGCTGCGTGAACTCGTCCCTGGCCTGCTGGATCTCGGCGCGCGAGGCCGTGATGCCGTTGTCCTCGGCGACCCGGTCCACCACCCGGTCGAAGATCATCACATTGAGCTTCTCACGGCTGAGATCGCCGGTCGCCTCGATCAGCTGCTCCGCCTGCGGTGATGCCTGCTGCGCGGCCCGTACGTCCTCCACCTGCGCCTGGAGGCTGGACACCTCGATCCGTTCGCCGCCGACGACGGCCGCCGCCCCCGGGTGGGCCTCACCGCCGCAGGCGGTGAGCAACGGGGCCGCGGCGAGGAGCGCGGCGGAGACGGAGAGCGCAGTGCGGCGGTGCAAAGGAGCCTCCCGGCGTGGGTCGTGCGTCCGTAGAACGACCTTGCGGTGATCGATGTTAGGCAGTCACCGGAGCCGGGGCCACTACTTCGCGGCCACTACTTCGTCGTGACTGTCTCGACCAACGACGGAACGGTTCGGCTGGTGTCGGTCCCGGGCCGCGGAAGATCGGCGTTCGTGGCCTTCACCAGGAAGTGCGGCCGCCGCTTCACCTCGTAGTAGATGCGTCCGACGTACTCGCCGACGAGACCGAGCATCACCATCTGGACGCCGGCGAGCGCCGTGACGATGACGAGCAGCGTGACGTATCCGGGGGTGTCCACGCCGTTCACCAGCGCGTCCCCGACGATCCAGGCCGCGTACGCGAGCGCCACCGAGACCAGGATCATCCCCAGGTAGACGGCGGCCCGCAGCGGCTTGTTTTTGAAGGAGAGCAGCCCGTCGAGCCCGTAGTTGAGCAGCTTTCCGAAGGTCCATTTCGAGCGGCCCTGCTCACGCACCGCATTCTCGTACTCGAATGTCGTGGTGCGGAATCCGACCCAGGCGAAAAGACCCTTGGAGAAGCGGTTGTACTCGGTGAGTCCGAGGATCGCGTCGACGGTACGGCGCGAGAGCAGCCGGAAGTCGCCGACGCCGTCCACCAGCTCGACGTCCACCAGCCGGTTGATCGCCCGGTAGTAGAGGCGCGCGGTCATGGTGCGGGTGACCCGGTCGCCCTTGCGGGTGCGCCGCGCGATGACCTGGTCGTACCCCTCGCGGTGCAGGGCCACCATGCGGTGCACGAGCTCCGGCGGATGCTGGAGGTCGGCGTCCATGATGACGACCGCGTCGCCCTCCGCGTGCTGGAGGCCGGCCAGCATCGCGGCCTCCTTGCCGAAGTTCCGGCTGAAGGAGACGTAACGGGCGCGGGGGTCGGAGGCGGCGATCTCCTCCAGGAGAGGGAGAGTCCGGTCATGGCTTCCGTCGTCCACGTAGACCAGCTCGAATTCTCCGTCGAAAGCGGAGAATTCTGCGGTCACATGGTCGTGGAAGCGACCGATGATCTCCTCTTCGTTGAAACACGGGACCACGATCGAGAGCAGCACGAAGGACACGACAGCCCACGTGGATGTCTCCGGCCGATTCGAAACATGACCGCCAGACGACCATTCGGTGAACTGGCCCGGCCCGATCACCATTTCGTGTTCCGTAATGGCATATTCACACCATCATGCCTGCTCAGACCAGACCGGCCGGGGGCCGGTCCGCCGGCCTCGCCTCGCTCCTCACCGTCCTCGCCGTCTGCGCGGGAGACGCGGTCGCCCGCACCTTCCCCTTCGGTCCGGAGCACCGGAGCGTCAACGACCTGGCCAACCAGTTCGTCCCGTACCACGCCCACCTGTGGGACCTGCTGCACGGGCGGGGGGACGGCGGGCTGCTCCTCAACTGGCAGTCCGGCTGGGGCACCAGCTTCCTGCCCGACCTCGGGACCTACCTGGGCAGCCCGTTCGCCCTCCTCGTGGCGCTCTTCCCGCGCGACGAGATCGAGTTCGCGGTCTACGCCGTCACGCTCCTGAAGATGGCGGCCGCCTCGGCCGCCACGACCGTGACGCTGCTGCGGCTGCGGCCCGGCCCCTGGTGGGCGGCGGCGGTGCTGGGCGCGTCGTACGGGCTGTGCGGCTGGTCGGTCATCGAGGCCACGTACAACCCGATGTGGCTCGACGGTCTCATCGCCTTCCCGCTGCTGGTCCTGGTCGGCGAGTGGGCACGGCAGGGCCGCCGGCCACTGCTCGGTCCGCTGGTCGTCGCACTCTGCTGGGTGGGCAACTTCTACACCGCGTACATGGCGACCATCGGGGCCGCGCTCGTGCTCCTGGTCCGGCTGGCGGCGGCGCGCGAGCTGCGCGTCCGCGTGGTGGTACGGGGGACGGCGACCGTGCTGCTCGGGATCGGGCTCGCCGCACCGGTCCTCGTGCCGGTGTTCCTCGGCTCCACACACGCGTACCCGGGCTGGACGAACGCCTTCCGGCCGGCCGGCGGGCCGGACTTCCTCGCGCGGCTGCTGCCGGCGACGTACGGCTTCTACACCCCCGCCGCGTTCCTGGGCACCGGGACCCTGCTGCTCGCCGGGGCGCTGCTCTTCCACCGGAAGGTGCCGCGCCGGGAGCGGTGGCTGTGGGCCGGGTTCGTGGTCGCGGTCGGGGTGTCGCTGCAGTGGGGGCCGACGCATCTGGTGTGGCACGTCTTCGCGACTCCGAACGGCAGCCCGTACCGGCAGACGTTCGTCTTCTCCGGCGTCCTGGTCCTCGTCGCCTGGACCGTCCTCTCGTACGGCTGGCCCGGGCGTCGCGCGCTGCTCGGCGGGGTCGGCGTGGTGGCGGCGGTCGGGGTCGGCGCGGTCTCCAGCGAGCTGGTGACCGGCTGGTCGTACCCGCTGTTCGCCCTCGGTCTGGCGGGGGCCTGCGGGGGCCTGTGGCTGGCCGCGCGGGGGAAGGTCCCGGTCGTGGCGGCGGCGCTGCTGGCCGCGGCGCTCGTCGGACAGGCGGCCGCGACCACGGCCTACGCGGACCGGGAACGGCTCGGCCGGCTCGACGACTATCCGGCGTGGGGTGCGGAGCAGCGCAAGCGGACGGAGGCGCTCGCCCGGGCCGACGGCTGGCCCGCGTACCGCACCGACTCCGGCCGCGAGCAGATCACCGGCAACGAGCCGATGCTCTTCGGCGGCCAGGGCGCCGCGTACTACAGCAGCCACACGCCCGCGGTGCTGACGGAGACGCTGGCCGCGCTCGGCGGCGGCTGGACCTCGCGGGGGCGCAATCTGCAGAGCCTGGACAACCCGGTGACGGACGCGCTGTTCGGCGTCGGCGCGCGGTGGCGGGGCGACCGGGTGGTACGGACGGATGCGGTACTGCCGCTGGTGACGGTACGTCCGGAGGGGGCGGCCGTGCCACGGTACGGGACCTCTGCGTTCCGCAACCAGGAGATGCTGCTCGGCGCGTCCGTGTACGGCCTGCCCGGGAAGGCGGCCTGCCCGGTCGGCAGCGAAGTCTTCCTCTGGGCTCCCGACTTCCGGGGGACCGCCAGGCTCGGCGCGGGCGGCACGCCGGTGACGCTGAGCGGTGAGCTGCCGAAGTGGCGGGCCGCGCTGACCTCACTGGGTGTCCAGGAGACGGCGGGCGAGGTCGTCGGCCTGAAGGGCGAACGCGGCGGTGGCCACGAGGTCGGCTGCCTGGACCGGGGGCGGCTGGCGGCGGCGGTGGAGCGGCTGCGCGCGAAGGCGGCGACCTCGGTCGACGTCACCGACAGCGGCATCCGCGCGGAGCTTCCGCCGGGGACGAAGGGCACGGCGCTGATCGCGGCCCCGAGGATCGCGGGCTGGACCTGCGAGGGCCGCCCGGCGGCCTCGTACGGCGGCCTGGTGGCCGTGGCTCTCGACGGACGGACGTCGGTGAGCTGCGACTTCCGCCCGCCGGGCCTGCGCGCGGGCCTCGGCGTGGGGGCGGTCGCGGCGGTGCTGCTGGGCGTGTGGGTGTGGTGGTCGCGACGGCACGGCCGACGCCTCCCCCCGGAGCTCCCACCAGAAGCCGCCGTCCGGGCGGACGCACTCGTCTTCGAGGCCCCCGCCTGGGCCGCCTTCGTCGGCGGTATCAAAGCCGGGGCGCTGGGAGCATCAGGGCAGTAGCGTGAACCCCCCTGCGTGCGCGGGGCGGACGGCTCCGAAGTGGCGGCGGTCGGTCATGCGGCACGCTCCTTCGGCGATGAGAGACATGGGCGGCAGCGGCCTGGCTCCGGGGCGCGGAAGGCGAGGTCACAGTCCTCACAGGTCTGAAAGGGGTGCGGGGCCGGGATCACGGGTTCCGCCGGGACCGGGGGCGGGAGCAGGGCCGTCAGGCGGTAGGACAGGAGGCCCGCCGGGTGCGTCAGGTCGGCCGGGAGGTCCGCCGTGAGTGTGCGGCGGATGGCGTCGGAGTGAGCGCCTCGGTCCAACCAGGCGGTGACTCCGGGAGCCAGGCGCTGGATGTCCCGTACCGAGAGGAGCAGGCGGTGGTCCTGGGCCCGCAAGCCGAGGAGCAGGGTTGCGGCCGGGCCCTCGGGCAGGCCGACCGGTGGCGCGGGGGCGGGGGTACGGGGGGAGGCGGCGGCGGGGGCGGGCTTCGGGTTCGACGGAGGTCCCGGGTCCGGCTCGGGCTGCGGATCCGGTTCGGGGTCCGGGTCCGGCTCGGGCTCCGGGGCCTGCGGGTTCGGGTCCTCCGAGTTCGGCTCGGTCACCCCAGGGCGGTTGTACGAGACCGTGCGCGTGGCCATCCGTCCGCCCGGCAGCCGCTCAAGGGTCCTGGCGAGATAGCCGTACGTCTCCAGATCCCGCAGCGCGGCGGCGATACGGATCTCGCCCTCCGGGAAGCGCTCCGCGAGCGACCTGATCGAGATGCAGGTACCGGCTGGGAGCGACTGGATGTGAACGGCGAGACCGATCGCGAGCAGCGAGAGCTCCTCGTGCTGGGCGAGGTGGTTGCCGATCACGGTGAAGCGACTGGTGTGCTTCACCTTGACGTGGATGACGCCCCCGCGAGGTGCGGGCGCGCTAAGGTGCTGGGTATCCATCGGGAAGCTGCTTCTTCCTCGTTGGTCAGGCCCTCGATCGGGATTGCGAGTCCCGGCCGGGGGCCGAACTGTTTTCAGTTGGGTCGCCGAGAGCATATGCCAGGCAACCCGCACCAAATCCAGCCCAGTTGGCACAGTTCGCTCGTGTGGGTGACGGGGGCGTCCTGGGGAGGCTGGAGGGGTGGGGAGGGTACTTCCCCCGGTTCTTTGGTCTTTGATCCCGCGCCTCACCGCACCACGTCCGGCCACGATCCGGCAGCGGGATGTCGGCCGAGCCCGGACGACATCGACGAACTCGCCGCCGCCCGGGCCGAGAACGTCATGCACCTCACCGAGAAGTACGCGCTGCGTAGGATCGCGGACGTGGACGAACTCGTCACCGCGAACAACATGCGCACCGGCGACGACGCCGGGGAGCCTCCGCGGCGGCCCTGACGAAAGGAGATGTCGATGCTGGGAGTCACCAACCTCTCCACCTACGCCCTGGGGACCCTCCTCATCATTCTTCTGCCGGGGCCCAGTTCGCTGTACACGCTGTCCGTCGCCGCCCGCCGGGGCGTGCGGACCGGATACCGCGCCGCGACCGGTGTCTTCGTGGGAGAGGCGCTGCTGATGCTCGGTACCGCGGCGGGGCTCGCCTCGCTGCTGCGTACCAACGCGGTCGTCTTCTCGGTCGTCAAGTACGCCGGAGCCGGCTACCTCGCCTGGATCGCGCTCGGGATGATCCGCGCGGCCTGGGGGATGTGGCGCCGCCGCAACCAGTCGGCGGAGGCCGCGGGAGCGGACGCGGGCGAGGGCGGGGGCGGAGAGGAGCGGCCGTTCCGGCGCTCGCTCGTGATCACCCTGCTCAACCCGAAGGCGATCCTCTTCTTCATCTCCTTCTTCGTGCAGTTCGTGGACCCGGCGTACCCGCATCCCGCCCTGTCCTTCACCCTGCTCGCCGCGATCTACCAGGTCATCAGCGTGAGCTATGTGACCGCACTCATCCTCGGTGGCACCTACCTCTCCGCACAGTTCCGTCGCCGCAGGCGGCTGTCCGCCGGACTGACGAGCGGCGCCGGAGCGCTGTTCCTCGGGTTCGCGGCCAAGCTCGCGACCACCGACGGCTGACACACCGGAGGGGCCGGACCCCAGCCGGGTCCGACCCCTCCGTGCGCGTCGTGCGCGTGCCGCGTCAGTTCTTGACGGGGTTCAGGCAGAGGACGAACTTGTACGACTCCAGCTGCTGCGCGAGCGCGACCTCGCTCACGTCGCCGCACTTCTCCACGTCGAAGGTGTCGTCGATGACCTTCACGACCTTGTAGAGGTCGGGCACCTTCTCGCCGCACGGCTTGCTCTCGACCTCGGGGTCGGTGTCGGAACCGGTCACGGTCACGCACTCGCCGACCTTGGCGGAGACGGGCGCCTCACCCGTGAGGTACGGGAGGCCGAGCTTCCAGAACAGGATCGCGGCGAACGCCACGACGATGCTCAGGATCGTCTTGCCTATGCTGCGCTTCTTCTTCGCCGGCTCGGCGGGCGCGAGGGGCTGCTCGGCAGGGGGGAGGGGCTGCTCGGGGGAGGCGGGCGGCTGCGTCGTCATGAGGTCTTCCTTGGGGACGTGAACATGATCAGACGCGAACGCTACATCTCATGGAAAGGGCAAAGCGGACCTAGAAGATCCACTTCTTCATCAGTTGCGGACTCGTGACTCTGGCGCCCCGTCAGGCGAGGCGGCCCATCTGCTGCTGGCGCGCCAACGCGCGGCGCAGGTCGGTCGGGAGCGCGTGATACGGGCCGTACGCCCGTTCCGTGTCGTACAGGAGCGCCTGGAGCTGCTGGTGGGCCGCCGTGTGGTCGCCCATCGCCAGGAGGAGGTTGCCGATCCGGCGGCGGATGTCGAAGAACCGGCTCTGGTCCGTGCCGTGCTCGACGAACGGCAGCAGGGCGCGGTACTCCGTCAGCGCCGCGGCCGTCTCCCCCAGGTGCTCGAGACACTGCGCCGCCTCGTAGCGGAACTGCAGGGTCTGCGGGTCGGCCGGGCCGGACTCCGCCGCGCGGTCCTCCGCGAGCCGACGCAGCTCCGGCAGGGCGCGGCGGTACTGGCCGTCGTCCATGAGCGTCGTCGCGTACTGCTTGCGCAGGATGCGGACGACGGGCGAGTGTTCGCCGTGCTCCGCGGCGGCCGCGGGCAGGATGGAGCCGAGGAGGTCGACGGCCCGCGTCAGGGAGCCCTCGCCGAGCAGCCGCTTGACCTCGTCGACCGTGGCGGCCACGTCCGGGCGGGCGACCGGCGGCGGGACCGGAGGGGCCACCGACGGGGCGGGGGCGGAGGCGCGGTCGGGCCAGGGCGCGTGCGGGCGCAGGAAGGGGCGGGTCGGGTCGAGCGGCCCGGCCGGGGCACCGCGCGCAGGAAGCAGCGGCAGCAGCGCCTCGTACACCTCGTGCGCCCCTGCCGGGCGGTGCTGCGGGTCCTTGGTGAGCAGCCGCAGCACGAGCGCCTCCAGGGCCTCCGGCACCTCGGGGCGCAGCTGGCGTACCGGCAGCGGCGGCTCGTACAGATGGCGGTGGAGCACGCCGAGCGCGGTCGACCCGGCGAACGGGACGTTTCCGCTGAGGAGTTCGTGCATCAGGACGCCGAGCGCGTACAGATCGGTGTACGGGCCGACGGCGCCGCCCATGGCCTGCTCGGGCGCCATGTAGGCCGGGCTGCCGATCGGCGAGCCGGTGTGGGTGAGACGGGTGGTGTCGGTGTCCAGGACGGAGGCCACGCCGAGGTCCAGGACGGTGACCGTGCCGTCCGGACGCACCATCACGTTCCGCGGCTTGAGGTCGCGGTGGACGATCGGCACCGCGTGCACGGCGGCGAGCACCGCGCACAGCTGGGCGGCGACGGAGACGGTCCACTCCCAGGGGTACGGGTCGTGCTCGGCGAGGTGGTCGGCGAGGTCCGCGCCGTCGACGTACTGCATCACGAGGTAGAGGTCGTCCCCGTCGCTGCCCGCGTCGTGGACGGTGACCAGGCCGGGGTGGTCGACCTGGGCCGTGACCCGGCACTCGCGGACGAAGCGGCGCCGGAGCTCCTCGGCGGCGGTGGCGGGGCCGGTCATGGTGGCGGGGCGGAGCAGCTTGACGGCGACGCGGCGGTCGAGCCGTCCGTCGTACGCCGTCCAGACCTGGCCCATGCCGCCCTGACCGACGACGGTGGACAGTTCGTACCGTCCGCCGATGACGCGTCCGTTCACTTCCCCTCGTCCTTACGGAGGAGGTCGCTGAGCTCGTCCAGCTCGGCGCGGACCTGGTCGATCCGGGGGTTGGAGGGCGGGGTGGCGGGGTGGGGCGGGACCACGGGCTGGTGCTGCGGTTGCTGCGGCTGCTGCAGGGGCCGGGGGTAGTGCTGGGGCTGGGGCTGGGGCTGGGACTGGGGCTGGGACTGGGGCTGGGGCTGGGACTGGGGCTGGGGCTGGGACTGGGACTGGGGCTGGGACTGGGGCTGGGGCTGGGGCCGCGCCGGGGGGACGTGACCGGCCTGGTGGCGCGGCACGGTCGTCCCGTACGGGCTGTACGGAGAGGCGCCCGCCGTGGACACGAGACCGAGGCGGACCTTGTCGTGCTTGAAGTCGGCGACCAGGAAGTAGACCGTGAACGCCGCCGCGTTGAGCAGGATCATCGCCATGGCGACGTCCGCCTGCGTCGTCTCGACGTCCTCCGGCAGCAGGACCATGCCGGTGACCATGACGGCCGCGGAGACTCCGCACAGGATCCAGTCGAGCGGGCGACGGGTCACCACGGCGAGCCGGATCATGGTCCCCCACGTCAGGAACCCGATGCTGAACAGCGGCAGCATCGCGAACAGCACGCGGAGCACGATCACCGACGTCGGAATGGCACGCGGTGGTGGCGGAGGCGCATAGCCGTGGCCGTACATTCCTTGCTCCTGGGCGTTCGTTTCGGTTGCGGAGACGAGCGTATACACCGACGGGGACAACGGCTCCGGGGTTGTACCGAACCGTTGCCGGACCGATCACGGTGCCACCGCTCAGGGCGCGACCGTGCCGTCCGCGAGGCCGTCGTACAGCCCCTGGACCAGCTGCTCACCGAGCCGGCCCGCGAGCCGCAGCGCGTCCTCGAACTCGGCGAGGGCCCGGAACCGCTGCCCGTACCGCTGCTGTTCGGCGAGCGGCAGGCGCGGGAGCTGGAGGCGGCGGACGTCGAGCCGGGTGGCGGTGGAGGCGTAGCTGCTGGCCTGGCGGGTGTTGGCGGTACCGCGCAGGAACCCGGCCAGGAACCAGGGGTCGAGCGCGGCCGGGTCGGGGCGCAGGAGCTGGAGGTTGCGTCCGAGCGCCGCTCCGGCGGTGGCGGCGTCGACGACCCGGGCGAGGGAGCCGCCGCCGAGGACGGGGACGACGACGTCGCCTTCGGCGAGGACGACGGGCTCCTCGGGGGCTCCGTCGGGGAGCGCCCCGGAGGGCGGCTGGGCGGCGAAGACGTCGTTCTCCGTGAGGACCCTCAGGGGGGCGCCGTCGAAGGCGGTGGTGCCGGTGCCGCCCGCGCGGAGTTCGAGGGCTCCGGTGCGCGCCAGTTCGCCGACGGTGACGCCGGTGGGCCGGGCGGCCGCGGCCGGGTCGGCGGCGGTGTCCGCGGGCAGGGCCGGGGGCGGAGTGAGTGCGACGGTGTGGCCCAGGGTCTCGGCCAGCCGGTCGCGGACCGCGAGGAGTTCGGCGGCGCCGCCGCCCGCGGCCGGGGGCGGCAGATGGCGGGCGGGTGCCAGGTCGACGTCGTCGTCGAGGAGTTCGATGACGGGCACGGACCTGCTCGCGCCGGGGGTCTCGGCGACCGTGCCGTGCTTGTCGAAGGGCAGCCACGCGTCCAGCACGGCGGTGTGGACCGCCTGCCAGTCGAGCTTGTCGCGGCCCGCGCCGCCGATGTGGTCGGCGGTCGTGTCGACGACGAGCAGCTCCGGTGAGGGGGTGACGCCGGGGGCGGGTCTGCGCAGCACCCAGAGGTGGAGCGGGATGCCGTAGGGCGGGGCCGCGCCGGCGGGCAGGGCGACGACGGCCCGCAGGGCACCCCTGCGCAGGAGGTCGGCGCGGATGCGGCGGCCGGAGCGCCGGGAGGCGGCGGCCGGCGGCATGAGCAGGACGGCGGTGCCGCCGGGGCGGAGCCGCGCCAGGGCGTGCTGGACCCAGGCCAGTTCGGATTCCGTGCGGGCCGGGAAGCCGTACTCCCAGCGGGGGTCGTAGGCCAGTTCGTCGTGGCCCCAGTTGCGCTCGTTGAAGGGCGGGTGGCAGAGCACCGTGTCCGCCGTCAGGTGGGGGAAGGCGTCGGCGCGCAGGCTGTCCCCGGTCCGTACGCGGATGTCGGCGGCGGAGGCGAGGGCGAGGCGCAGGGCGGTGAGCGTGGCCAGGTCGGGGTCGGCGTCCTGGCCGTACAGGGCGCCGGGGTGGGTGACGGCGCGGAGCAGGCCGCCGGTACCGGAGGCCGGGTCGAGGACGGTGGGGGCGGGGCCGGCGCCGGGGGCGGCGAGCGCGGCCATCAGGGCGGCGGGTCCGGGCGGGGTCAGCGTGTACTGGCGCGGGTTGGCGTCGAGGTGGCGGCCGAGCAGGAACTCGAAGGCCTGCCGGGCACCGGTCTCGGCGGCGAGGTCCGCGGCGCCGCGGAGGAGGGGTACGGCGGGGGCGAGTTCGGCCGCGGTGGGCGTACGGACCGCCGGATCGACACCGAAGCGTTCGGTGAGGACCTCCTCGAGCGCGACCGGCAGGGTCTCGGCGAGTCGCCGGTCGGAGACGGCGGCGAGGGCCGGCCAGGCGGTGGGGCGGTCCCGTACGAGCAGCAGGACGCAGCCGGCCTGGGCGAGGGCCGTGACGGCGCCCGCCGGATGGCCGGCGATCTGCTGCCAGACCCGCTCGCGCAGGGGGACCTCCGCGAGTTTGCCCTGGGCGCGGAGCCAGCGCTCGACGTCGGCGAGGGCGAAGGCGGGGCTGGTCTCCGTGCCGCCCACGGGCCGGGGGAAATCGGCGTGGCGGCGGCGCCAGTTGCTCACCGCCGCCCGTCCGACTCCGGCGAGCCGGGCGATCCCGGCGGCGGTCACCTCTGCTGCGTGCTCCGGCACCTGGCCTGCCTCCCTTGGCTTCCCGCACGATTCCCCGCGTTCACGTGCTGTGACCCCGATCCTACCGACGCGCGCAAGACCCATCCCTTCACAGCGTGAGTCGAATCAAATCCTGCGAACCGTGTTGACTCGGTTCACAGCCTCTGTTGTTATTGATTCATCGCTCCACGGGGGTCCGGAAGGGCCCGATCAACCATCGACGCGTCTCGTCCGGGAGGACACCCATGTCGTACGACACCCAGACTCCGCAGGTCCCGCACGTGGCCGCGCGCAACGGTCTCGGCACCGCGGCCCTCGTTCTCGGCATCATCGGCACGCTCTCCGGCCTCATCCCGCTCCTCTTCTGGCTGGCCGGCATCCTCGGCCTGATCGCGCTGATCCTCGGCCTCACGGGCAGAGGCCGCGTGAAGCGCGGCGAGGCGAACAACAAGGGCGTGACGACGACCGGCGCGATCCTCGGCCTCGCCGCCCTGATCCTCTCGGTGGTCGGCGCGGTCATCACGTTCACCGTCGTGAACGACGCGGTGAACGAGATCGACAAGACCATCCGGGAGTCCGCCCCGAAGGACCCCTCCGGCAGCACGGCCAAGGGGAACGCGGGCAAGGGCCTCGCCGCCGGGGACACCGCGATCTACGACGACATCAAGGTCACGGTCTCGGAGGCCACGACGTACAAGCCCAGCGAGTTCGCCGCCGGCCACACCGAGGGCAACAAGGCGTACCAGGTGACGGTCGTCATCGCGAACGGCGGCAAGAAGAAGTTCGACGCCGCGCTGGTGACGCTGAGCGCCCGCGCCGGCAAGGACGGTGTGACCGCCGAGCAGATCTTCGACGAGAAGGTCGGCACCGGCTTCAGCGGCTCCATCCTGCCCGGCAGGAAGTCAACGGTCGTCTACGCCTTCGACGCCCCGAATGACGCCAAGGACCTCTCGGTCGAGGTCAGCCCCGGCCTGGAGCACGAGGCCTCCCAGTGGGAGCTGAAGGTCGGCTGACCCTCCGCCCCGCACCGCCATCCGCCCCGCACCGCCCCCCACCGCTCAGCCCTTCGCACTCCCTGTGAACGCCTCCCCACCCCCGGAGAACCCACCATGTCTGCCGCCCGCCCCCGCCACCCCCGAAGCCGCCGCACCGCACTGGTCTCCGCGCTCTGCGCCGCGGTCGCGCTCAGCGCCACCGCCTGCGGCCCCTTCTCGGGCGAGGCGAAGGCCTCCGGGCCCTTCGGGGACCTGACCGGACCCGAGATCGCCGACAAGGCCGTCGCCGCGACGAAGAAGGCCGACTCCCTGACACTCGACCTCGCCACGACGACGACCGACGGGCCGATGAAGGCGTATCTGTCGATGAACACGGCCGGACAGTGCGCCGGCACCCTGACCGTCGGCACGACGGGGACGGCCGAGCTGGTCAAGGCCGACGACAAGGACGTCTACCTCCGCTTCGACGAGGCGTTCCTGCGGGCCCAGGCGAAGGGCGAGCCGGCCGAGGTCCAGGAGGCCGTCCTCAAGGAGCTGAAGGGCCGCTGGGTGAAGACCCCGGTGACCGACCCGGAGGCAAAGGACAACCTCGAACTCTGCGACCTGAAGGCGCTCCTGGGCGACTTCGAGCAGGGGACCGACTTCGCGGTCAAGGGCAAGGAGACGACCGTCGGCGGCAAGAAGGCGCTGACACTCACGGAGAAGTCCGGCGGCGAGTCGACGACGGTCTACGTGGCGACGCAGGGCGAGCCGCACATCCTGAAGATCGTGACGGTGGGCGGCGAGGAGCCGGGGACGATGACGTTCCGCGACTACGGAAAGCCCGTCGTGGCGAAGGCGCCGGCGGCCCAGGACGTCGTCGACGAGGAGAAGGCCGGCTGACCCGCACGGACACGGGCGCCGACAACGGCGTGGGGGGAAACACAAGGGGGTGGTACCCACCCCGTCGCGCTGGTCACAGTGTAGGTGGGGACCCCAAATTTTGCTCGCCGTGGACAGCCTCACCGTGGGAGAACCCTAAGTGTGACAGAAACAACGCG
>NZ_JBHUYJ010000034.1:31352-37541 GCF_042668715.1 Streptomyces sp. NPDC057271 | reverse complement strand
AGGCGCGGGGGGCCAAGGATGTCGGAAAAGGGGAAAGGGCGGGGGAACCAAAAAGAAAACGGACGCCAAAAAGGGGGGGGGGCCCACCGCGGGGGGGGGCCCCCCCCGCCGTCGCGCTGGTCACAGTGCGTGGCGGACCCACACGTTCGGCTCGACGTAGACCGCGTAGCCGCGGGAGACCTCGCAGTGCACCGGGACCAGCGCGCCCTCGACCTCCACCGGGCCGTCCGTGTCGAACGGCAGCCCGGTCCAGGCACGCCACTGCTCCACCGAGGCCGCGACCGTCATCGAGGCCGGGGCCACCGCCTCCACCGTGGCGCCGGCCCGGACGTGGACGCGCAGCCACGGGTCGTGGGGCAGGCCGTCCGACTCGCGCGTACGGAAGGCGTACTCGTGGATGGAGGACGCGGCCTCCAGGTGCTTGCCGTTGGGGCGGACCGGGGCGACGACCTCCGAGAAGCCGAGGCGGCGGGCGTTGTCCCGCATGGCACCCAGCATCTTCGCCGAGAGCCCCCGGCCCAGCGCGCTCGTGTCCACGGTGACCTCGATCGCGCTGACCGTGTCCGGGACGCGCCCGTGCCGACGGTCGGAGAACGCCCAGAGGAGCACCTGGTCCCAGCCGGTGGCGGGCAGTTCGCCGCGCCCCTCGGCGTGGAGCTGGAAGGGGACGCTGAACGCACGGGCGACGACCTTGCCGTCGGGGTCGGTGCCGACGAGGACGTACTCCGGCAGCTCCGTGACGATCCGGCCGAAGTGCGACCAGCCCACCGGGTCGTTGACCGTGAACTCCGGCCAGAGGTCCTTCATCGCCCACATCGCGCCTTCGAGTTCGGGGCGCTCGGCGAGGGTCGTTATGTGCAGTTCCATGATCGCAGGCTAACGACCGTTCGCGTACCGGAGAAACGATTTACGGAAGCCTCTGCTCCGGGCAGCGTCCGAGGACCTTCCGCATCGCGTCGAGCTCACCGCGGGTGACCCAGACCCCGTACTTCTTCTTCACCGCGACCTGCGCGGCGACGTAGGTGCAGCGGTACGCCTTGTTCGGCGGCAGCCAGGTCGCCGCGTCCCCGTCGGACTTGCGCCGGTTGGCGGTCGCCTCGACGGCGAGCAGGTTGAGCGGGTCGTTGGCGAACCGCCGCCGCTTCTCCGCGTCCCAGTTCTGCGCGCCCTTCTGCCAGGCGTCCGAGAGCGCGACGAGATGGTCGATGTCGACCCTGCTGCGACCGCGGACGAAGTCGACGCGGTCCCCGGTGTACGGATCGTCCGCCAGGATCCCGGAGGCGACCTTGCAGCGACCGTCCTTGAGGCGGACGTCCGCCAGGTCACGCCTGAGGATGTCGTCGCGGGTCCCACAGCCGTTGCCGTCGACGTCGGCCCAGGCCCGGCCGAACTTCTCCCGGTCGTAGCCGGTCTTGGGGGCGCGGCCCTTGACGGTGAGGGTGTCCACGGCGGCGAGCGCGGAGCCGCGCGCGGCGGGGGCGCCCTCGGCCGGTGAGCCGTCAGGGGCCTGCGTACAGCCGGAGGTTATGAGGACGGCGGAGGCGAGGGCGGCGAGGGGGAGGAACCCGCGATAGCTGAGCACGTCCGGATCCTAACCAGACCCCACTTGGTCCAGACCACTAGGCCGTTCGGCGCGCGGGATCGAGAAGGGGCGCGTAGCGTCGAATCAGCCGTATGTCCCTTTTCGAAGGAGTCGCGCACATCATGGGGATCATGGACAAGCTCAAGGGCATGATGGGCCAGCACCCGGACAAGGCCCAGCAGGGCGTCGAACGCGGTGGCGACACGATCGACCAGAAGACCGGCGGCAAGCACGCCGGCCAGGTCGACCAGGGCCAGCAGAAGGCTCAGGAGTACATCGACAGGCAGCGGGGCCAGGACCCGCAGCGGGGGCAGGACCAGCCCCCGACCTGAGGCTCCTCCACACACGTCCGGCCGTGGGGTACGCGTCACGCGCGCGCCCCACGGCCGCGGTGCGCCCCGGCAGGACCACCGCACCCCGGCGACGCCGGATACCGGGCGAGGGCCGAGGCGCTGGCCCTCGACACACGGTGAGCACGTGCGGGGCGGGGCCGACCCCGCCCCGCACGCCTCCTACGACCCGAGAATCGTGGTCAGGAACTCCCCCGTCCACGCCAGCAGTTCGCGTCCCACCACGGGCTTCCCACCGATCTTCCCGCTCGTCGGGCGGGGCACCAGGATCTGGTGGACGGCCGGCTTGACGACCGTCCGCGGGTGGAGCCGCTTCAGCCGCAGCTCCTGCGACTCCCGCAACTCCACCGGCGCGAAGCGGATGTTCGGCCCCTGGAGCACGATCTCGCCGACGCCGCAGGCACGGGCGAGCATCCGCAGACCGGCGACCAGGAGCAGGTTCTCCACCGGCTCGGGCAGCTTGCCGTAGCGGTCGGTGAGCTCCTCCCGTACCGCCTTGACGTCCTCCTCCGTGTTGGCGGCGGCGATCGCCCGGTACGCCTGGAGGCGCAGACGCTCGCCGGGCGCGTAGTCGTGCGGCACGTGCGCGTCGACCGGCAGCTCGATCTTGACCTCCAGCGGCGGCTCCTCCTCGACACCGCCCTCCAGGGAGGCCCGGTAGTCGGCGACCGCCTCGCCCACCATCCGTACGTACAGGTCGAAGCCGACGCCCGCGATGTGTCCGGACTGTTCGCCGCCGAGCAGGTTGCCCGCGCCGCGGATCTCCAGGTCCTTCATCGCCACGTACATGCCCGCGCCCATCTCGGTGTGCTGGGCGATCGTCGCGAGCCGCTCGTGCGCGGTCTCCGTCAGCGGCTTCTCCGGCGGGTAGAGGAAGTACGCGTACCCGCGCTCGCGCCCACGGCCCACACGGCCGCGCAGCTGGTGCAGCTGCGAGAGGCCGAAGTTGTCGCCGCGCTCGACGATCAGGGTGTTGGCGTTGGAGATGTCGATGCCGGACTCGACGATCGTCGTCGAGACCAGCACGTCGAACTTCTTCTCCCAGAAGTCGACCACGACCTGCTCCAGGGCCGACTCCGACATCTGGCCGTGCGCGGTCGCGATCCGCGCCTCCGGAACGATGTCCCGCAGCCGCGCCGCCGCCCGGTCGATCGACTCCACCCGGTTGTGGATGTAGAAGACCTGGCCCTCGCGCAGGAGTTCACGGCGGATGGCCGCGCCGATCTGCTTCTCCTCGTACGGCCCGACGAAGGTGAGGACCGGGTGCCGCTCCTCGGGCGGGGTGGTGATCGTCGACATCTCGCGGATGCCGGTGACCGCCATTTCGAGCGTACGGGGGATGGGGGTGGCGGACATCGTCAGGACGTCGACGTTGGCCCGGAGCTTCTTCAGCTGCTCCTTGTGCTCGACGCCGAAGCGCTGCTCCTCGTCGACGATGACCAGGCCGAGGTCCTTGAACCTGGTCTCGGAGGAGAAGAGGCGGTGGGTGCCGATGACGATGTCGACGGAACCGTCCTTCAGACCCTCCATCGTCGCCTTCGACTCCGTCTCGGTCTGGAAGCGGGAGAGCGCCCGGGTGACGACGGGGAACTGCGAGTACCGCTCCGAGAACGTGCCGAAGTGCTGCTGCACGAGCAGCGTGGTCGGTACGAGCACGGCGACCTGCTTGCCGTCCTGGACCGCCTTGAACGCCGCGCGGACCGCGATCTCCGTCTTGCCGTAGCCGACGTCACCGCAGATCAGCCGGTCCATCGGGACCGTCTTCTCCATGTCCTCCTTCACCTCGGCGATGGTGGACAGCTGGTCGGGCGTCTCCACGTACGGGAAGGCGTCCTCCAGCTCCCGTTGCCAGGGGGTGTCGGGGCCGAACGCGTGCCCCGGGGCCGCCATCCGGGCGCTGTACAGCTTGATCAGGTCGGCGGCGATCTCCTTGACCGCCTTCTTCGCCCGCGCCTTGGTCTTCGTCCAGTCCGCGCCGCCGAGCCGGTGCAGCGTGGGGGCCTCGCCACCGACGTACTTGGTGACCTGCTCCAGCTGGTCGGTCGGGATGTAGAGCCGGTCGCCGGGCTGGCCGCGCTTGGCCGGGGCGTACTCGACGAGGAGGTACTCGCGGGTGGCGCCCTGCACGGTCCGCTGGACCATCTCGATGTACCGGCCGACACCGTGCTGCTCGTGCACGATGTAGTCGCCGACCTCCAGGGTCAGCGGGTCGATCGTCTTGCGCCGCTTGGCCGGCATCCGCTGGCCGTCCTTGCCGGCCGCCTTCTGGCCGGACAGGTCGGTCTCGGTGAGGACGGCGAGCCGGAGCGCCGGGTCGACGAAGCCGTAGTCGATCGAGCCGGTCGCCACATGGACCACGGACGGGGTGACCTCGGCCAGGTCCGCGTCGAGCCGGGCCGCGATGCCCTCACCGCCGAGGACCTCGACCGTGCGGGTCGCCGGGCCGTGCGCCTCGGTGACGTAGACCGTGCGCCAGCCGTCGGCCAGCCAGCCCTTGGTGTCGGCGAGCGCCCGGGCGGTGTCGCCGCGGTACGTCTCCGGCGCGCGCATCCCGAGCTTCAGGGTGTCGTCGTCGAGCGTCTCGTCCGCCGCGAACGGGGAGACCGACCACCACATCATGTCGAGCTCGCGCGCCCGGTCCCGCACGTCGGCGATCCCCCAGAGGGAGGCCGCGCCCACGTCGATCGGCGCCTCGCCGCCCCCGGCGGTCGCCGCCCAGGACGCCTGGAGGAACTCCTGTGACGTCGCGACGAGGTCGGCGGCGCGCGTCCGGACCCGCTCCGGGTCGCACACGACGGCCATCGAGCCCTTCGGCATCACGTCGAGCAACAGCTCCATGTCGTCCACCAGGACGGGCGCGAGGGACTCCATGCCCTCGACGGCGATCCCCTCGGCGATCTTGCCCAGCAGCTCGCCCAGCTCGGGGTGGCGTTCGGCGAGCTCCCGCGCCCGGGACCGCACGTCGTCGGTGAGGAGCAGCTCGCGGCAGGGCGGGGCCCACAGGCCGTGTTCGGCGACTTCGAGGGAGCGCTGGTCGGCGACCTTGAAGTAACGGATCTCCTCGACGTCGTCGCCCCAGAACTCGATCCGGAGCGGGTGCTCCTCGGTGGGCGGGAAGACGTCCAGGATGCCGCCGCGGACGGCGAACTCGCCGCGCTTCTCGACCAGCTCCACACGCGAGTACGCGGCGGCCGCGAGGCCCTCCACGATCTCGTTCAGGTCGGCCGTCTGCCCGGTGCGCAGGGAGACGGGCTCCAGGTCGCCGAGGCCCTTGACCTGCGGCTGGAGCACGGACCGTACGGGCGCGACGACGACGGAGACCGGGCCGGCGGCCGGGTCGTCGGTGGACGGGTGGGCCAGGCGGCGCAGCACGGCGAGGCGCCGGCCGACGGTGTCCGAGCGGGGCGAGAGCCGCTCGTGGGGCAGCGTCTCCCAGGAGGGGTAGTCGACGACCCTGTCCGGGTCGATGAGGCTGCGCAGGGCGGCCGCCAGGTCCTCGGCCTCCCGCCCCGTCGCGGTGACCGCGAGGACGGGCCGCCCGGTGTCCCGCGCGAGCGCGGCCACCGCGAAGGGGCGCGCGGCCGGGGGGCCGACGAGGTCCACGTGCGTGCGGCGGCCGTCGGACGCGGCCTTGACCGCTTCGGCGAGGGCCGCGTCCTTGACGACGAGGTCGAGCAGACCGTGCAGGCTCATGGAGCTTTCCATCCCGGGTTCGGACGACGGGGGCGGGCAACGCGAACAGCCCGACACGTCACACGGGCCGGGTGTTCCCGGCCCGTGTGACGGGCCGGGTGCTCCCCCAGCCTACGACGTGGCCGGCACCCGGGCGCGAGGGAATGCGTGCCCGCGCCGGGGTGAGAGCGGGCGAACCGGCCGGCGGGCCCGCGCGCCTCCCGGGCTCGGGTCTCCTGCCGGGGCCCGCTCGTCCGCCTGCCGGGCTCGGGTCTCCTGCCGGGGCCCGCTCGCGCGCCCCCGGGCTCAGGTCTCCTGCCGGGGCCGCTCGGGCGACCTCGAACTCAGGTCTCCTGCCGGGGCCGCTCGGGCGACCCCGGACTCAGGTCTCCTGCCGGGCCCGCTCGTCCGCCCCCGGGCTCAGGTCTCCTGCCAGGGCCCGCTCGCGCGCCCCCGGATTCCGGTCTCTCTGCCGGGCCCGCTCGCGCGCCCCCGGGCTCGGGTCTCCTGAGGGAGAACGGCCTCGACCCCGTCTCCCATCCCCCTCTAACGCTCTCGATGAAGAAAGAGGTGTAGGTCTCGGTG
>NZ_JBHUYJ010000034.1:9773-31342 GCF_042668715.1 Streptomyces sp. NPDC057271 | reverse complement strand
CGGCGGACCAGGTCCGCCGGGGGCCGTGCCGCCCGTGGGAGCACCCCCGTGGCGCCCTCGGGACTACTCGGTGGCGATCGCGTTCAGGACGTTCATCCGGCCCGCTCGGAACGCCGGGACCAGTGCCGCGAACAGACCCACGAACGCCGAGCCGACGAAGACCGTCAGGATCGTCGGCCACGGGATCTCCAGGACCCCGAGGCCCTCCAGGGCCAGCAGCTTCTGGGCCGCCGTGCCCCAGCCCATGCCCAGGACGAGACCGAGCAGGGCGCCGAAGAGGGCGATGACCACCGACTCCAGCCGGATCATGCGGCGCAGCTGGCGGCGCGAGAGGCCGATCGCCCGCATGAGACCGATCTCCCGGGTCCGCTCCACCACCGACAGCGCGAGCGTGTTCACCACACCGAGCACGGCGACGATGATCGCGAGCGCCAGCAGGCCGTACACGATGTTGAGCAGCTGGCCGACCTGGTCCTTCAGGTCCTGCTTGTAGTCGGCCTGGTTCTGCACCTTGTACTGCGGGTAGGCGGCGAGCGAGTCCTTGAGGGCCGCGTACGCCTCCGTCTCCTTGCCGTCCTCGGCCGTCGCGAACATGATCATGCTCCGCGGCTGCTTGGCGGCCGGCAGGTACCGCTCCATGGTGGTGATGTTGGTGTACATCACGCCCTTGTCGACGTTGTTCGCGTCCGACGTGATCGCGGCGACCTTCAGCTTCGCGCTGTCGCCGCCCTTGAAGGCGACGGTCAGCACGTCGCCGACCTTCACCCCGTGCTCCGTGGCGTAGTCGCTGCCGACCGACATCGCGTTCGCCCCGTACGCGGCGGACAGCTCGCCCGCCGTCGTGTCACGGCGCAGGTCCTTCGCGTACGACGGCTCCGCGGCGACGAGCCCCTTGTCCACCGCCTTGCCGGCCGGGTCGGTGATCTTCGCCTCGACCCACCGGTACTCGGTGACGTGGGTGAGGCCCGGCGTCTTCTCCAGGGCCGCCTGGGCCTGCGGCATGATCGGCTGCCCGTTGGTGGACTGCACGATGAAGTCCGCGCCGACCGAGCGGTCCAGCTCCTCGGTCGCCGAGGCGACCATCGACGAGCCGACCACCGACAGACAGGCCACCAGGGCGAGCCCGATCATCAGGGCGGCGCCGGTCGCTCCCGTACGGCGCGGGTTGCGCAGCGCGTTGCGCTCGGCCATCCGCCCGACCGGACCGAAGACCCGCAGCACGATCGCGCCGAGGACCCGGACGACCCCGCCCGCGAGCAGCGGTCCGACGACGATGAAGCCGATGAGGGAGAGCAGGACGCCGAGACCGAGCCAGAGCGAGCCGGCGGAGGCCTTCTCCGCCTGCGTCGCGGTCCACAGCGCGGCGCCGCCGCCGAGCGTCAGGAGCAGGCCGAGCCCGCCCCGGATCAGGCCGGCCTTGCCGTCGGCCGGGGTGCCGGCGTCGCGCAGGGCTGCCATCGGGGAGACCTTGCCGGCCCGGCGGGCCGGAACGTACGCGGCGAGGACAGTGACGACGACGCCGAGGAGGAGGCCGACGGCGGGCGTCGTCCACTTCACCGTCAGATCCTCGGTGGACAGCTCCATGCCCATGGAGGACATGAGCTCCATCAGGCCGACGGCGAGTCCGACACCGGCCGCGACACCGGCGATCGAGCCGACGACACCGAGCAGGACCGCCTCGACGAGGACGGAACGGTTCACCTGCTTGCGGCTGGAGCCGATGGCCCGCATGAGGCCGATCTCGCGGGTGCGCTGGGCGACCAGCATGGAGAAGGTGTTGACGATGAGGAAGATGCCGACGAGGAAGGCGATTCCGGCGAAGCCGAGCATCGCGTACTTCATGACGTCGAGGAACCCGGCGACGTCCTCGCGGCCCGCGTCGGCGACCTCGGCCGCGGTCTGCAGCGTGTAGCCGGCACCGACCGCGGCGGCGATGTGGCCCTTCAGCTTCTCGTCGCTGACCCCGGGCAGCGCGTCGGCCGTGATCTGGGTGAACAGCCCTTCCTTGCCGAGGAGTTCACGCTGTGCGGTGGCGGTGTCGAAGTAGACGACGGTGGCACCGGGGTTGGTGACCTTGAACTCGACGATGCCGGAGATCTTCGCCTTGAAGTCGCCGGTCACGGCGATGGTGCGCAGCTCGTCGCCGATCTTCAGCTTGTGCTTCTCGGCGGTGCCGGCGTCGACCATCACCTCGGTGGGGCCTCGCGGCTCGTGGCCGGACACGACGTCCACCGAACGGAGTTCGTTGGCACTCCAGTTGGCGGCGATCGTCGGGGCGCCACTGGTGGGCCCGACGTTGTCGTCGTCGGAGTCGACGACGGTCACGCTGAGGGAGATGACCGAGCCCTGGGCGGCCTTGACACCCTCGGCCTTGCGGACCTGCTCCACGAGCGAGGCGGGCAGGGTCTCGGGACGGCCGGACTGCGGGGTCTCGTCGTCGACCGCCGCGTCCTTCGGGCTGAGCGTGACGTCGGAGGCGGTCGAGGCGAAGAGCTTGTCGAAGGTGGTGTTCATGGTGTCCGTGAAGACGAGGGTGCCGCTCACGAACGCCACGGAGAGCAGGACGGCGACGGCGGAGAGCGCCATGCGGCCCTTGTGCGCGAAGAAGTTGCGCAGGGAGGTCTTGAGGACGGTCATGACGTCCGCCCGCGCGCGTCGAAGTCCTTCATGCGGTCGAGGACGGCCTCGGCGGTGGGCCGGAACATCTCGTCGACGATCCGGCCGTCCGCCAGGTAGAGCACACGGTCGGCGTAGCCGGCGGCGACCGGGTCGTGGGTGACCATCACGATGGTCTGGCCGAGCTCGTCCACGGACTGCCGCAGGAAGCCGAGGACTTCGGCTCCGGCGCGGGAGTCGAGGTTTCCGGTCGGCTCGTCACCGAAGATGATCTCGGGCCGGGCGGCCAGCGCCCGGGCCACGGCGACGCGCTGCTGCTGACCGCCGGAGAGCTGCGTGGGCCGGTGCCCGAGACGGTCGGCGAGACCGACGGTCGACACGACCCGGTCGAGCCACTGCCGGTCCGCCTTACGGCCCGCGATGTCCATCGGCAGCGTGATGTTCTCGAGCGCGTTGAGCGTCGGCAGCAGGTTGAACGCCTGGAAGATGAAGCCGATCCGGTCGCGCCGCAGCTGCGTCAGCCGCTTGTCCTTCAGGCCGGTGATCTCGGTGTCGTCCAGGAAGATCTGGCCGCTGGTGACGGTGTCGAGCCCGGCGAGGCAGTGCATCAGCGTCGACTTGCCGGAGCCCGAGGGGCCCATGATCGCGGTGAACTGCCCACGGGCGATGTCCACGTCGACGTGGTCGAGCGCGACGACCCGGGTCTCGCCGGCTCCGTACGCCTTGACGACCTGCCGCGCCCGCGCGGCGACGGCCGTACCCCCTGCGGTCTCCCCATGCTGGGGGATGGTCACAGCCGAAGTCACGGTAAGTCTCCTATGTCTGGTACGGATCCGACTCGTGTCCGAGTCTGCGAGAAGGAGGGCGGCGGATCACTGGTGCTGGGCGCACTCTTCGCCCTGGGGTTTTCCGTAAGACCAAGCTAAGGACGGAGGGGGTCGTTCCTCGTCCTCCGCCGGAACGAACGGCCCCTGCCCCTTATGGGGGAGGGTCCCCCTAGGGGTCTCGACGCACGGGTGGACCTCTCTGGACCTCCGGTAGGAGCGAGCGGGCGCTCGAGAGGGGAACAGGTGACCTTTCAGCCGCCGGTTCGTTGGTCCGTTCGACACCAAGAGGGGGTGGTGGCGAGTGCGCGTAGCCGGGGTGCGGTCGAGTCTCCGGGACACAGCCGCGCCATTCATCGTCCCCGGACCGTCAGGCGTGACTGTTCGCGATCGACTCAAGGGCCTGACCGCACATGACGTCGAGGTCCTGCGGCGGGTCGGCGCACACATGGGCCGCCTCGCCTCAAGTGATCTCAAGGCCCGCTGCGCGGATGGCCTCAACCACTCCGGCGAGAAGTGGGCCGAGCGGAAGCGTGCGGTCTCGGCACTTTCGTCGTCCCGGTGGGCAGGGGCGGTGACGAAGGCGTCGCATGACCAGTGGGGAGTGGCGCGGCGCAGCCAGGCCGCCTCCATCCACGGCCTCGAAGCGGGAATCGGAATGCTCCGGCACCGGCTGTCCCTGCCGCTCGGTGAGCGCGGCCCGAAGCGGACACCGGGAGGTTACCGGTCGCGACGGGAGTGGCACGCGAAGTCCAGGCGCCTCGCCCTTCTGGAAGCCCGGCATCAAGCTGCGATCGAGGACTGGCGGGCGGGCCGAGTACTCGTGGTCCGCGGAGGCAAACGCCTGCTGAACACTCGCCACCACCTCGCTGATGCCCAGCTCATGGAGCCCCGGTGGCGCGAGCATTGGGACGCACATCGGTGGTTCCTTCAGGCTGACGGGGAGTCCGGGAAGCGGTACGGGAACGGGACCATCCGGGTCACCCCCGATGGGGAGGTCTCGATCAAACTCCCGGCCCCGTTGACAGGCCTGGCGAACGCCCCTCACGGCCGGTACGTCCTCGCAGCGCGCGTGCGGTACACGCACCGAAGCACGGAGTGGGCGGACCGAGTCGAGGCGAACCGCGCCACTGCGTACCTGGACGTGACCCGAGCCCGCTGGTACCTGACCGCCTCCTGGCAGACCCCTCCCGCTCCCGCCATCTCCCTGGAGACAGCACTTGCACGCGGAGCGGTGGGCGTCGACACCAACGCCGACCACCTCGCCGCCTGGCGCCTCGACGTGCATGGCAACCCGGTCGGAAACCCGCGGCGCTTCTTCTACGACCTGTCGGGTGACGCACAGCATCGCGACGCCCAGTTGAGGCACGCCCTCGCCCAGCTCCTGAACTGGGTGAGGACCTGCGGAGTGACCGCCATCGCGGCCGAGGACCTCGACTTCCGGGCAGAGAAGACTCGGGAGAAGCACGGCAGACACAAGGAATTCCGGCAGCTGATCTCGGGGCTGCCCACCGGCCGGCTCCGTGCCCGCCTCGCCTCGATGGCCGACGCCACGAACATCAGCGTGATAGCCGTCGATCCCAGCTACACCTCTCGGTGGGGTGCCCAGCACTGGCAGAAGCCCCTCACCAGCAAGACTCGCAGGACCTCTCGCCACGACGCCGCCGCCGTGGCGATCGGAAGGCGCGCCCAAGGGCACCCGATCCGGCTGGGGGCACCTCCCGGACGAAGTCTGGGGGAGGACGGCACCGCCCCACGACGACCGGAGTGATCGTCGTGGGCATCGGACCGACCAGGCCCCATCGGGCACTCGCGGGCGCGAGGAACCCCGCCCCCACGTACCCGGACCACGCACAGGATGCGTGCCGCCCGGACATGGAGCGAACGCGGGTGACCAGCGTGCCCAACACCGTTCGGGGCACGCGGCTGAGCACGGGGCCTGGCAACAGGACCCGCTCCCGCTCAGTTCGCAGAAGCGGTTCTCCACCCGGGGTTCGAGTGGGAGGCTAGGCCGACGTAACTAGATGTACGACCCATCAGATGGAGGGGACCGGGTGTCACGGACGACGACGCGGCAGGCGGCGGCAGCGGCGACGGCTCCGCGCGGGCGGGGCCCGGTCGTCGCCGCCCTGATGCTCGGCATGGCCCTCGCCGCGCTCGACGGCACGGTCGTCTCGACCGCCGTACCGCAGATCGTCGGCGACCTCGGCGGCCTGTCCGTCTTCTCCTGGCTGTTCTCCGGCTATCTGCTCGCCGTCACGGTCACCCTGCCGGTGTACGGGAAGCTCTGCGACACCTTCGGCCGCAAGCCGGTCCTCATCGCGGGAACGATCCTCTTCCTCATCGGCTCCCTGCTGTGCGCGGCCGCCTGGAACATGGGCTCGCTCATCGCCTTCCGCGTCGTGCAGGGCCTCGGCGGCGGCGCGCTCCAGGGCACGATCCAGACGATCGCGGCGGACCTCTACCCGCTGAAGGAGCGCCCGAAGATCCAGGCGAAGCTCTCCTCGGTCTGGGCGACGGCCTCGGTCGCCGGCCCCGCGGCCGGCGGCCTCCTCGCCGGATACGCGGACTGGCGCTGGATCTTCCTGATCAACCTGCCCGTCGGCCTGGTGGCGCTCTGGCTCGTGGCCCGGTACCTGGTCGAACCTGAACGGACGGCGCGGGCGGAGGGGACGGGCCCGGCGGAGGGCGGGGTGCCGCCCACGAGGAAGGTGTCGGTCGACTGGGCCGGCGCGGTCACCATCTTCGCCACCGGAACGCTCCTGCTCACCGCCCTCGTCCAGGGCGGCGTGGCCTGGCCCTGGCTCTCCGCGCCCTCCCTCGGCCTCTTCGCGGGCGCGCTCGCCCTCGCCGGAGTCACCGTCCTCGTCGAGCGCCGGGCCGCCGACCCGATCATCCCCGGCTGGATCTGGCGCCGCCGTACGATCTCCGCGGTCAACCTGGCCCTCGGCGCGCTAGGCCTGCTGATGGTCGCCCCGACGGTCTTCCTGCCCACCTACGCCCAGTCCGTCCTCGGCCTCGGCCCGATAGCCGCCGGCTTCGTCCTCTCCGCGATGACCCTCAGCTGGCCGGTGACCGCCGCCTTCTCCAACCGGGTCTACAACCGCATCGGCTTCCGCCTCACCGCCGTCGTCGGCATCACCCTCGCCCTGCTCGTGCTGCTCGCCTTCCCCTTCCTCCCCTTCCCCGGAGAGCCCTGGCAGCCCGCTCTGCTGATGCTCCTCCTCGGCGGTGCGCTCGGCCTCTTCCAGCTCCCGTTGATCGTCGGCGTCCAGTCGACCGTCCCGTACGAGGAGCGCGGCACGACGACCGCGTCCGTCCTCTTCTGCCGCCAGGTGGGCCAGAGCGTCGGCGCGGCCCTCTTCGGCGCGATCGCCAACGGCGTCCTCGCCTCCCGCCTGGGCACCGGCACCGATCTGGACAGCCTCGCGTACGCCCTGGACCACGCCGACGACACCCTGCGCCGCGCGGTCGACGCGGCCGTCGACTACGTCTACCTGGGCGCGGCGGGCGCCGCCGCCCTCGCCCTGCTCGTCCTGCTCACCCTGGCCCCGCGCCGCTTCCCGGTCCTGACGGAGCACCAGGACCGCGGTCAGTCGGCCTGATCCCCGTCGCCCTCCCCGCCCCCGTCCCCGCCCCGGCCCCCGTCGCCTTCCTCGTCGCCGTCACCGCGGCCGGTGCCGTCCTCGGCGGCACCTCGGCCCGTGAGCGACGCGAGCGCGGCACGGATGTGCTCCATGTGCGCGTGGATCTCCTCGCGCGCCTCCTCGTGCTCCCGCACCACACGCTCCGTCTCCCGCTCCACACGCTCCCGCCGTGTCCGCGCCTCCACCAGGAGTTCCGCCGCCCGCGCCTCCGCGTCCTCCTGGCCGTGCCGGGTCTCCTCCTCCGCACGTGCCAGCTCACGTTCGGCCTCCGCGACCCGCGACCGCGCGGCCGCCAGCAGCTCCTCGTGACACGCGTCCAGTTCGGCCGCCCGGGACACCGCCGCCCGCTCGGCCTCCTCCCGTACCGCGGCCTGCTCCACGCGCTGGGCCTCCAGCAGTGCCGCCGTCCGGCGCGCCGTGTCGTCGAACACCCCCCGCGCCGCGGCCCGGCGCGCCGCCGCCTCCTCGCGCGCTGCCGACCACAGCGCCTCGGCCTCCGCGCCCGCCTCCTCCAGGGTCTCGGCGGCCGTGGTCTCCGCCTCCGCGAGCAGCGCGTCCGCGTACTCCCGAGCCGACTCGGTCGCCGTACGCGCCGCCTCCTCGGCCGCCTCCGCGAGGGACTGCGCCTCCGCCTCCGCCTCGCGTACGAGACTCTCGTCCGCCGCCTCCGCGAGCTCCAGGATCTTCCGCGCCCGCCCGCCCAGCGACTCGTACCGCTGCGGTGCCAGCGCGTCGACCTCCGCCCGCAGCCGGACCGCCTCCTCCTCCATCTCCCTGGCCAGGACCGTCAGCCGGGCCGCCCGCTCCCATCCGGCGTCGCGTTCGCCGGAGAGCGCGGCGAGGTGACGGTCGACCTGTCGCGGGCGATATCCGCGCCCTCGTGCGACGACGGCGAAACTCATCCCTGACGCTCCTTCCGTAACGGCTCAAAAGCCAGGATGCGCCATCAGACACGACAAAAGGCGCCCGACGTGTCGTACACGTCGGACGCCTTCGGTCACACGCGGCTCAGAGCAGTCCGTCCCACATCTGCTCCAGGAGCACCGACCACCAGTTCTCCGGCGACGACAGCGCCGCCGGGTCCAGCATCGCCAGCTGCGCCTGGAAGTCGACCGTCCAACGACCCGCCTGCTCGGGGTTGAGCCCGAACCGCAGCCGCCACATACGGCCGAGCAGTGCCATCGAACGGACGAACTCCGGCAGCCCGCTGTTCACGAACTGCGGTGCCACCGGCGCACCGCCCGGACCGGCCTCGACCGGAACGGCGACGATGTGCGCGGTCCCGTACTGGACACAGATCGCCCGCCCGAAGTCCGAGCCGATCACCAGGTACGAGCCCGCGTCCGACGCCGGCTGGATCTGACGCTGCGCCGCGAGCTCGGCCAGCGTCGGCACCACCGGCTGAGCCGGCTGCGCCCAGAAGAACGGACCGAAGTCGGCCGGCAGACCCGCCCAGACGAGGGTCAGCGCGACGACCTCCGGCACGCCCTGCCGTGACACGGCCCGCTGGTCGAACCGGCAGATCCCGGGCCCGAAGGCACCCGCCATCTCCTGCGCGATCCCCTCCGGGGGGATCGGCGGGGCCGGCTGCACCGGCGGCAGCGGAGCACGCACCGGCGCCGGGCGCGCCGGACCGTCCGCCACCTGATGCAACTCGCCCTGGTGGGTCAGGAGTTGCCGCATGCCCTGCTGGCGGCCCGCGTGATCCCGGCCGTACGGAGCGATGTTGGTGATCCGCGCCTGCGGCCAGGTCTCCCGGATCATCCGCGCGCAGTAACCGCCCGGCAGCTCACAGGACTCCAACTCCGTGTGCAGTTCGAGCACTTGCTGCGGCGGCACGTTCATCGCACGCAGCTCGTGCAGGATCTGCCACTCCGGGTGCGGAGTGCCGGGGGCGGACCGCCGGATGATCTGGGCCTCGGAACCGTCCGGCGCGCGGTAGCGCAGCACGGCCTGGTAGCCGGGGCCGACGGTCGGCTGACCGGTCGGCTGTTGCGGGTACCCGTACGCCGGCGGGGCGCCCTGCACCGACGGCGGAGGCATCGGCGGAGCCGGCGGGCCGCCCGGACCGGGCTGCGCCAGCATCGTCGCCGCGTGGTGCACCCCACCGGGCGGAGTGCCAGGACCACCGGGAGCCCCAGGGGCCCCAGGGGGCCCGGGGGGCCCGGGGGGAGCAACGGGGGCCCCGGGCGCGCCGGGGGGCCCGGGCGGGGCGATACCGCCCGGCCCGGGGTGGGCCAGCATGGTCGCCGCGTGCGCGACACCCGCGCCGGCACCGTCGGACCCACCGGGCACACCCGGCGGCGCGGGCGGAGGCACCGGAGCGCCAGGCCCACCCTGGTTCGGGTGCGCCAGCATCGTCGCGGCGTGGTGCACCGGCTGCGGAGGCGTCGGCGGACCGGGAGGCCCGGGCGGCTGAGGCCCGTCCGGGCCGAGCTGCGACACCAGCTGGGTCGGTGCGTACGCCCCGGCGGGTGCGCCGGGAACCCCCGGCGCCTGCGGCGGCGGAGGAGGATTGCCACCACCCCCGCGCCCGGAGCGCGGAGGCAGCGCGGCCTTGCTGGTCGCGGCATCCGCGATGTCCCCGGCCCCGGGAGCCCGCGGCGCGGGCGGAGGCGTGGGGGCGCCGGGGACACCCGGCGGGGGCGTGGCACCGGACGCGCCAGGGGCGCCCGGAGCGCCGGGCGGCGACGGAACGGCGGGCCCACCGACCGGCGCGGACGCACCGGGAGCACCCGGTACGCCGGGAGCGCCGGGTACACCGGGAGCACTCGGCGTGCTCGGCACACCGGGGCCACCGATCGATCCCCCCGCCCCCGGAGCCGCGGGCGCACCCGTACCGCTCGGGCCACCGCCGGACGCCGGGCCACCGCCGGACGCCCGGCCGCGCGGCGCGAACGGGTCGTCGGCACCGGGCGGCGGCGGGGCGTTCGGGTCGAGGGCCCGGGCGATCGCCGTCGGAGGAAGCGCGCTGCCGCCCGACATCAGAGCCGTCGGAGCGTCCGCACCCACCACCGGAAGCGGCGTGTCCTCGTCGTCCGCGCCCGACAGTGGCGGCGCGAAGACCGTCGCGGGCAGCGGCACCGAACCGTCCGCACCGCCCGAACTCGCGTTGGCGTCCGCCCACGGGCTGCTCGACGCAGCCTCCGCCGGAACGCCGTCCGAGGCCGTCGGCTCGTAGTCGACCGACCGCCCCTCCGAAGCGTCCACAGAATCGCCGGCCGCACCCGAAGGCACCGCCCCCGAAGGCGCCCCACCGGAAAGAACGGAACCCGAAGGCGCCTCATCCGAAGGCGCCTCATCCGAAGCCGGCACGCTCACCGGCTCAACGGACGGCACACCTGCGCCCGTCGCCTCCGGCGTCGACGAACTCCCGCCCGCCTGCGACGCGTTCGGCCCCTTCGGCGGCACACCCAGCTTGTCCGCCGCGTCCTGCAGCCACTCCGGCGGGGTCAACAGGAACGACGTCGCGTTCAGATCGACCCGCTCCGGCGGCGCGGGCGGCGCCGCACCCGCCTCGTCGGAAACGGCCCCGTACTCCTCCTCGTACCGCCGGATCACCTCACCCACCGGCAGCCCCGGCCACAACGTCGCCTCGCCGCTGTCCCGGGCGATGACCAGACGCTGCAGGCCGCCGTCCGAGGTCGGACCCTCCTCACGGTCCTCCGCCCACACGACGAAACCGAGCCCGAACTCCCGCACCCGCACCTCCCGGTGCTGGTATGCCGGCACATCACCGTTGATCCATTCCTCGGCGCGCTCCTGCGCCTGCGCGAACGTCACCACAGCCAGTTCACTCCCCCACCGGGACCACGGGCACAGCGCGCGCGAAGCCGCCGTCCACCATCAGGTTCGCCACCGTCTCCAACTCCGGCGGATTGCCGGCCAACCGCTGAAGGAACGCGTCGAAGTCCTCACCGCACGGCAGCAGCAGCCGCTCCACGCGCTCACCCACGCTCCACCCGGCCGCCGCCTCACCGGCGTCCCGCGCGTCGTCGTACGCGCAGAACCACACCGTCCCGACCCGGTCGCCCTTCACCTTCACCGCCAGGATCCCGCCCTGGACGAAACCGACGCCCAGGTAGTCCTTGGTCAGATGGTCGCGCAGACACTTGTTGGCGTACACGAGGTCGTTGACGCCCGCCTCGTCGCGCACCGTGAAGAACGGCTGGTCGACCAGGAGACCCAGCTCCGCGTCCAGCGCCGCGCCCACCGGCGCGCAACCGCCCGCCGCCTTCAGGAAGGAGCGGTACGCGCCCGGCAGGCGGTAGCCGAGATCCTCCTCCACCCCGAGCAACTGCTGCTCGGTCACCGACACCAGCCCCTTGGGCACACCGAAGTGCGCCGGCCGGGTCTCCTGCAGCGGACGCGTGCCACGCTTGGTGTGATCGACGGCAGCCGTCGCGACACCACCGTGATGCCGCAGCAACGCCTTCACCTCGACCGGGACCAGCTCCATCCGCCGACCGCCCGCCACGTGGTGCCAGGTCCAGCCGTGCGGCGTCGCCACCGACGGAATCGTGTCCCACAGCTCGTGCCCCGTCGCGGCGAGCGCCGCGTTCGCCGACACGTAGTCCGTCAGCCGCAACTCGTCGACGCCGAAGCCCTCGGGCGGATCGGCGATCTCCGCCGCCGCCCGGGCGTACGGCGAGAAGTCCGGATAGCCGTGTTCGTCCACCCGCACCCCTCTGGGGTGCCGGGAGGCGCGGACCGGGTCCGGAAAGTGCACGACCTGCCCGGCGTAGGCCGCGTTCGGCGGTGCGGCCTTCCCGAGCCGACCTGTCGTCATGGCGGTTGCCCCCTGCGCTGGCTGCTGGCTGATTCGCTGATTCCGCACAGCCTATGCGCTGCCACAAGCCCGTCACCCGGCCCGATGCGACCACGACCACCCTCCGTGACCAACTGTCACGAGCGGATGACGCACCGGCGATAGTTACGACACACCGACACCCCGTTTGTGTACCCCGCTTCCACATGAGGCGTCCCATTTGGCAGTCTGTTCCAGCAACTCGGGGGATTGCAGGAGGGGAAGACACGCACCATGTACGCACCACCGACGCCCACGCAGGGTGACCCACGCCTCAACTGGAGCAGCACCGAGCCCTCCCGCGCCCCGTTACTGCGGTTCCGCAGGGACGGCATCCTCCCCACCGTCGGCGCCGCGCTCTCCGTACGGGGCGAAACCCTCACCTGCACCGCGGGCCGCGGAGACCGACCGCCCACCCTTCATCCACTCGTCCAGGACTTTCTGGACACCCTCACCAGTGGACAGCGCGAACGCTTCACCGGGCGCTGCCCCGAGGCGATCCTGCTCTCCCGCCACCTGACCTCCACCGATGCCGGCCGCTCCAAGCGCGCCCAGCGCAAGCCACTCACCCACGGCGAGGCACGCCGCTCACTCAAGCACGCCAAACTGACCGCGCGACGCATCCGCGAGGACGGCGACCCGCTGCACGGCAGCTACGCCGCGCCCTGCCGCTCCTGTGCGGCGATGCTCGCGCACTTCGGTGTACGCACCGTGGACCCCACCTCGACTGTCGAGAACGGCTGACCGCACCTTCATGCCCGACCACCTGAGCACCACCCGGTTCCCGGTCAACGTCGACGCCGCCCTCCGCGAGGCGGGGTGGCAGCCGGGCCGCTGGGACATCAAACTCGCCGAACAGTGGGCCGACACCCTGCGCGCCCACGTCTCACCCGGCGGCCACCGGCACAGCGTCTTCCCGGCGGCCGTCGAGGCATGGGCCGAATTCGGCGGCCTCCACGTCACACCCCCCGGCGCGGGCCGCCAGATCGCCCCCGCGACCCTCCACTTCGACCCCCTCGCCGGCCTGCACCTGGCCCGTACCCTGGCGGACCTCGGGCGCGCGCTCGACACGGAGATCTCCCCGCTGGGAGAGGAGGTCGAACAGCAGGCGGTCCTCGCCATCGACCTGGAGGGCCGGATCTACGGCCTGGACCACACCGGCGACTGGTTCCTGGGCCAGGACATCGACGCGGCACTGGCGACGCTGATCACGGGGGTACAGCCGACCCGACTGGTGACGGGCTAGCCGGGTCACCGACCCGGGTCACGGACCCCGGACATCGGATCCGACACATCGCCTCACGGACCCCGGACATCGGGATCCGAGACATCGGGTGCGGAGAACGGCTCCGAGACATCGGCTCGCGGTCAGCAGATCACGGACATCGGATCCACCATCCGGTCTACGCGACCCGCTCCCCCACCGGCAACACCGCCGACACCCGGAACCCGCCCCCGTCCGTCGGCCCCGACACGAACACACCACCCAGCCGCGTCACCCGCTCACGCATGCCCACCAGACCGTTCCCCCCGCTCGGAAGATGCGCGTCCGCAGCCTCCGCGTCCGAAGGACCGTTCTCCACCTGCATCGCGACCTCCGCCTCCCGATGCGCCAGCCGGACCACGACCTTGGCCCCCGCCGCATGCTTGTGCACGTTGGTCAGCGCCTCCTGAACCACCCGATACGCCGTCCGCTCGACCTCCGCCGCATACGCGCGCACCTCACCGAGCACCGTCAGCTCGACCACCGCACCCGCCTGCCGGGACTGCTCGACCAGATCCTCCAGCGCATCCAGACGCGGCCCGTCCTCCGAAGCCGCCTCCGCCGCCGCGGCCGCCGCCCGGCCCACCGCCGCCAACGGAACCGGAGAGGCCGAAGACCCCACCGAAGCACCCACCGCCGGAACCGCGTCCTCCCGCAGCACACCCAGCATCTCGCGCAACTCCGTCAGCGCCTGCCGGCCCATGTCACCCACCAGCGCCGCGTTCTTCACCGCCTTCTGCGGATCCTTCAACGCGACCGCCTGCAACGCCGCCGCGTGCACCACCATCAACGACACCCGATGCGCGACCACATCGTGCATCTCCCGCGCGATCCGCGTCCGCTCCTCCTGCCGCGCCCACTGCGCCCGCTGCTCCGCCCGGTCCGCGAGCAACGACAGCTCCTGCTCCAGACTGTCGGCACGCTCCCGCAGACTCTCCATGAGCCGCCGCCGCGCCCCTATATAGAGCCCGGAGAGGACGGGAGGCGCGTTGAGGCCCAACGTCAGGAAGATCGCGAGGACCGGCGCGTACCAGCTACCGGGGTCGAGGTCCTGCTGATCGGCGTCGGCCTGGGCGAGGTCCTGGCGGACCCGCACCATCGTCACGACGAAGACGGCGACCGTCGACATGCCGGCGAGAGCCGCCGTGATACGCCGGGGCACCTCGGAGGCGGCGAGCGAGTACAGCCCGACGATCCCCATCAGATAGCCCATCTCGGCGGGCGTCACGGCGATCGAGACGAGAACGACGACGATCGGCCACCGCCGCCGCACGAGCAGCACGGAACCGACCATCAGCCCGAACAGCACCCCCACGGGCACGGGCAGCCCCGCCTTCTCGGCGAAGCCGACCCCTTCGAGCCCGCACTCCAGCGCCGACACCGCCGCCAGCCCGATGTCGAGCACCGCACTGCGCCGTCTCTCCCACCACCACAGGCCACGGGGCGTCACGCCCGTCGCGTCCTGGTGTGCCCCCGTTGTGGTCATGCCCTCCAGCGTAAGGGCGGGGGCGAATCATTTTCCGAAGACCACGGGACCCGGGTGAACCGCACGTCAACACCGTGCACAGACCTGTCGCTCGAACAGTTGAATCGCCCAGACTTTCGACCCGGATGTCCGCATTCCGGACGATGGTGGTCATATGACATCCGAGACAAGCCGGTACGCGGACTTCGAGGGCCTGCGCGAACGGGCGATCGCGTTACGGCGCGAGGGCCTCAGCCTCCGCCAGATCAGGGACCGCCTGCAGATCCACAACAACGACATACTCCACCGCCTGGTGAAGGGAGAGCCGCCTCCCGAGTGGACGAAGCGCCCCCGCGCGAAGGACGACCTCCGCGCCCGCGCACGCGAGCTGCGCTCGCAGGGCATGACGTACGACCAGATCCAGCTGGAGCTGGGCTGCTCGAAGAGCTCGATCTCACTCTGGGTCCGCGACCTCCCGAAGCCGGAGCCGCGGTACACCGACGCCGAACGCCGCGAGCTCATGAGTGCGGGTCTGGCACGCCTCCGCGCCGCACGGAACGAAGAACGGGAGGAGACGAAGCGCTCGGCACGTGAGGCCGTGGGCAGACTGTCGGACCGCGAACTCTTCATCGCCGGCGTGACGCTCTACTGGGCCGAGGGCGCCAAGGACAAGTCGTACAGCCGACGCGAGTCGCTGCAGTTCATCAACAGCGACCCCCATGTGATCACCCTGTACCTCAGGTGGCTCGAACTGCTCGGAGTCACACGAGACCGCATGCATTTCCGCGTCAGCATCCACGAGAACGCCGACATCGCCGAGGCCGAGCGGTTCTGGGCCGCACTCGCAGGCGTGGACGCCGCGACATTCCAGAAGGCGACTCTCAAGAGGCACAACCCGAAGACGGTCCGGAAGAACACAACCGAGGCGTACAGAGGGTGCCTCGTCATCTACGTCACCAGGAGCGCGGAGCTCTACCGTCGCACGGAGGGGGCTTGGTACGGCATAGTGTTGGGTGCCGATCCGACAGCCTGACCAGATGTCCGGTTTAGTCGGATATTATCCCCTGTGGTGTAATTGGCAGCACTGAGGCTTTTGGTGCCTTATGTCCGGGTTCGAGTCCTGGCGGGGGAGCTCTTTCGTTCCGGGTCCTGACCTCCAGCGTCGGGACCCGCACTCATTTCCGCTCCGGAACCCCCCGGTATCCTGCGGGTGTCCACCACCCGAAGCCGAAGGGCATTCCCGTGAGCGCCAACCGCCCGGCCGCCGTCGTCGTCCTCGCAGCGGGTGAGGGCACCCGCATGAAGTCGAAGACCCCCAAGGTCCTGCACGAAATCGCCGGACGTTCCCTTGTCGGGCACGTCGTGTCCGCCGCGCGTGAGCTGGAGCCCGAGCACCTCGTCGTGGTCGTCGGGCACGCCCGCGAGAAGGTCACCGCGCACCTCGACGCCCACTACGCCGGCACCCGCACCGCCGTCCAGTACGAGCAGAACGGCACCGGTCACGCCGTCCGCATGGGGCTCGAGGAGCTGGGTCAGGCCTGGGGGTCCCCCCAGGCCGAAGGCTCTGGGGGAGGCACCGTCGTCGTCGTGTGCGGCGACACCCCGCTGCTGTCCGGAGAGACCCTCAAGGCCCTCGCCTCCACCCACGCCACCGACGGCAACGCCGTCACCGTGCTGACCGCCGAGGTACCGGACTCCACCGGCTACGGGCGCATCGTCCGTGACGCCGCGACCGGTGCCGTGACCGCGATCGTCGAGCACAAGGACGCGACCGACGAGCAGCGCGCCATCATGGAGATCAACTCCGGTGTGTTCGCCTTCGACGGCCGGCTGCTCGCCGATGCGCTGGGCAAGGTCCGGACGGACAACAGCCAGGGCGAGGAGTACCTCACCGACGTGCTGTCGATCCTCCGCGAGGCCGGTCACCGCGTGGGCGCGTCGGTCGCCGGTGACCACCGCGAGATCCTCGGGATCAACAACCGGGTGCAGCTGGCCGAGGCCCGTGCGCTGCTGAACCGGCGGCTGCTGGAGGCCGCGATGACGGCCGGTGTGACGGTGGTCGACCCGTCCTCCGTGTTCGTCGACGTCACGGTGACGTTCGAGCCGGACGCGCTCATCCACCCGGGTACGCAGCTGCTGGGTGCGACGCACATCGGCGAGGACGCCGAGGTCGGCCCGAACACGCGCCTGAAGGACACCACGGTCGGCAAGGGCGCACGGGTGGACAACACGGTCGCCGACTCCGCCGTGATCGGTGAGAGCGCGTCCGTGGGTCCGTTCGCCTATCTGCGTCCGGGCACGAACCTGGGCCGCAAGGCCAAGGCGGGCACGTATGTGGAGATGAAGAACGCCGCGATCGGTGAGGGTACGAAGGTCCCCCATCTGTCGTACGTGGGCGACGCGACGATCGGCGAGTACACGAACATCGGCGCGGCGAGCGTCTTCGTGAACTACGACGGCGAGGCGAAGCACCACACGACGATCGGGTCGCACTGCCGTACCGGGTCGGACAACATGTTTGTGGCACCCATCACGATCGGGGACGGGGCGTACACGGCCGCCGGGTCCGTGATCACCAAGGACGTACCGGCCGGTTCGCTCGCCGTCGCCCGTGGCCAGCAGCGGAATATCGAGGGTTGGGTGGCGCGGAAGCGGCCGGGCAGCGCTGCGGCGCAGGCTGCTCAGGCCGCTTCGGAGGAGCCTGTCGGCGAAAGCTGACCGGAAACGGGTACGTCGAACTCGGCGTACCGTGATACGTGCACATAAATTCGGCTGGCTCGCACACGCGCACGGGAGCGTTGTGGTCGCGACCAGAGGACACGTCTGAGGAGACAGTGCTGTGACCGGGATCAAGACGACCGGCGAGAAGAAGCTGATGCTCTTCTCCGGCCGCGCCCACCCCGAGCTGGCCGAGGAGGTCGCGCACCAGCTGGGTGTCGGTCTCGTGCCGACCAAGGCTTTCGACTTCGCGAACGGTGAGATCTACGTCCGCTTCCAGGAGTCGGCTCGTGGCGCGGATTGCTTCCTGATCCAGAGCCACACGGCTCCGATCAACAAGTGGATCATGGAGCAGCTGATCATGATCGATGCTCTGAAGCGGGCTTCCGCGCGGAGCATCACCGTGATCATCCCGTCGTACGGCTATGCCCGTCAGGACAAGAAGCACCGTGGCCGTGAGCCGATCTCGGCCCGTCTGGTCGCCGATCTGCTGAAGACGTCGGGTGCGGACCGTATTCTCACGGTCGATCTGCACACGGACCAGATCCAGGGCTTCTTCGACGGTCCGGTGGATCACCTGTCGGCTCTTCCGGTGCTGGCGGACTACGTGGGCAGCAAGGTCGACCGTACGAAGCTGACGATCGTGTCTCCGGACGCGGGTCGTGTGCGGGTGGCGGACCGGTGGTGCGACCGTCTGGACGCGCCGCTGGCGATCGTGCACAAGCGTCGTGACAAGGACGTCGCCAATCAGGTGACGGTTCACGAGGTCGTCGGTGACGTCAAGGGCCGGGTCTGTGTCCTGGTCGACGACATGGTGGACACGGGTGGCACGATCTGCGCCGCGGCGGAAGCGCTGTTCGCGCACGGTGCGGAGGACGTCATCGTGACGGCGACGCACGGCATTCTCTCGGGGCCGGCTGCCGATCGTCTGAAGAACTCGAAGGTGAGCGAGTTCGTGTTCACGGACACGCTGCCGGTTCCGAGCTCGCTGGAGCTGGACAAGATCACGGTTCTGTCGATCGCGCCGACGATCGCGCGTGCGGTGCGTGAGGTGTTCGAGGACGGTTCGGTGACGAGCCTCTTCGAGGAGCACTGAGCCTGATCTACTGATCCGGTGATCGCTGATCGGTGATCCCTGATCGGTTTCACGAGAGAGGCCCGCTTCCCGCTGGGGAGGCGGGCCTCTCCGTCTGCTCCGGGCGAGGCCTGGTGATCCAATTGGGTGGGGCGGCGGGTGGCGAGTAGACTGCCGTAGTTGCTCGGCGAGGGAGGCCGTACCGGTGAGGTGCGGCGGTCCGTTATCGACGCGCTCTTCGTAGCAGGCCAGTCGTGGCCGGGTAGCCACACTGTTCCGTTTCTGCTTACGAGGAGTGCATATGTCCGAGGTGAAGATCTCCGCCGAGATCCGTTCCGAGTTCGGCAAGGGCGCCGCCCGCGCCGTCCGCCGCGAGAACAAGGTTCCCGGTGTTCTCTACGGTCACGGCACCGAGCCGGTCCACGTGACCCTTCCGGGCCACGAGCTGCTGCTGGCGCTCCGTACGCCGAACGTCCTGCTGGCGCTGGACGTCGACGGCAAGAGCGAGCTGGCGATCCCGAAGGCCGTCCAGCGTGACGCCATCAAGGGCTTCCTGGTCCACGTCGACCTGCTCCTGGTCAAGCGTGGCGAGAAGGTCACGGTCGAGATCCCGGTCCAGACCGAGGGCGAGCTGGCCGCCGGTGGCAACCTGCTGGAGCACGTGCTGAACACGCTCTCCGTCGAGGCCGAGGCCACGCACATCCCCGAGGCCGTCTCGGTCTCCGTCGAGGGCCTGGAGGCCGGTGCCTCCATCCTCGCCAAGGACATCGCGCTCCCGAAGGGCACGAGCCTGGTCACCGACGCCGACGCCGTCGTGCTGCAGGTCCTGGCCGCGCAGGCCGAGGAGCCGGCCGCCGAGGGCGAGGCCGCCGAGGCCGAGGGCGCCGAGGCCTGAGCCCTGGGCTCTGCCTGACGCGGACGGGGTGGTGGGCTGCGGCCCGCCACCCCGTTCCGCTGTTCCGCTGTTCCGCGCCCAGTAGTACGCAGACGATCCGGTAGTACGCAGACGAGGAGACGCCCCACGATGACGGACGACGCGAACGCCCCCTGGCTGATCGTCGGTCTCGGCAATCCGGGCCCCGAATACGCCGCGAACCGCCACAACGTGGGCTTCATGGTGGTGGATCTGCTCGCCGAGCGCATCGGCGGGAAGTTCAAGCGGGCGCAGAAGGCGCAGGCGCAGGTGGTGGAGGGCCGGATGGGTCCTCCGGGGCCGGCCAACCGGCGGGTGATCCTCGCGAAGCCGATGTCGTACATGAACCTGTCGGGCGGTCCGGTGACGTCGTTGCGGGATTTCTACAAGGTGCCGACGGCGCACATCGTGGCGATCCATGACGAGCTGGACATCGATTACGGCGTGCTGCGGTTGAAGCTCGGCGGGGGCGACAACGGGCACAACGGCCTGAAGTCGATGACGAAGGCGATGGGCGCGGACTACCACCGGGTGCGGTTCGGCATCGGGCGTCCGCCGGGGCGGATGCAGGTCGCGGACTTCGTGCTGAAGGACTTCTCGTCGTCGGAGCGCAAGGAGTTGGACTATTTCGTGGACCGGGCGGCGGATTCCGTCGAGTGCCTGGTGGCGGAGGGTCTGGAGCGGGCGCAGTCGGCGTACAACTCCTGACCGTTCCCTCGTCGCGGTACGACTGTACGATCGCGGGTCATGACGCACGCCCGTAACGCCGCCATGGCCCTGGTCGCCCTGCTGCTCCTCGTCGCCGGAGTCTGGTCGTCGTGGGGTACGGCGCAGCACGTCCTGCTTCCGAAGGGCCGTGAGCACGGCACGTTGACGGTGACCGGCTGCAACGACGAGACGTGCAGCGGCCGTTACGTCCCGGCGGGTCCGCCGTCGGCGCATGCCACGCTGACGATCGCCCGTTCGGTCGCCGCCGACAAGGGGCAGACGCTGCCCGTGGTGGTGAAGCCGGGGACGAGCGAGGCGGTGCGTACGGGGTGGGGTGGCGGTCTGCACGCCTGGCTGCCGCTGGGTGGGGCGCTGTTGTTGGCGGCGCCGCTCGTCGGGGGTGGGCTGCGGCTGACGAGGACGGCGTGGTCGATGGCGGGCGTGGGCGGGGTGTTGCTACTGGGGGCGTTCTTCGCACTCTGACGATTCCGGGCGTAAGGGCCCAAGTCAGGCTCGATCTGGTGAGATTGTTATGAACCCATGAGTTAAGGGTGACTTAAAGGTGCGGATAAGCTGCCTCAGCCACCTCCCACGGCATCCCTCTCATCTCCCAGATGGACGACTGCACATGCGACGATCCCTCATCCCCGCCGGCGCGCTGATCGCTGCCATGGCGGGTTCCCTGGCCCTTGCCCCGGTGGCCTCCGCGACCGACGGGCCCTCGGTCCTTCCGCTCCACCAGGCGAAGGACCTTCCGCTGACCGCCTCCGGGTGGACCGGCGACAAGGAGAAGGTCTGCGGTGACATCCCCACGGGCCAGGACGGCTGGCACTTCGTTCTGCCGGGCAGTGGCAAGGGCGAAAGCGCCGTCTTCACCAAGCTGACGGTGGAGTTCAAGCCGGGCGGCGTCCAGACCATCACGGTCTTCGGCCCGCCCTCCGACAAGCACGCCTACGTCGGCTCCGCGCCGGGCGCCGAGCTCATCTCGGCGACGGCCGAGGTCAAGGGCACCGTCAAGAAGGAGTGGTTCAACCTCTCCCACACCTGCCCCGCCAGCACCACCCCGACGCCGACGGACACGCCGTCCGAGACCCCGTCCGGCACTCCGTCGGAGACGCCGTCCGAGACCCCCTCCGAGACCCCGTCCGAGACGCCGTCCGGCACGCCCAGCGAGACCGCCTCGACCGGCACGCCGAGCGAGTCGCCGTCGTCCTCGGAGTCCCCCTCCACGGGTGCGACCCCGTCCGCGTCCACCGGCAGCTCCGACGGTGACCTGGCCGAGACCGGTTCCAGCGCCCCCGTCGGCATCATCGCCGCCGCCGCCGTCGCCCTCGCGGGTGCCGGTGCGTTCCTGGTGACGCGTCGTCGCAAGGCGCAGCAGCACTGATTCGCGGGAACGTGAAGTGGGACGACGAAGCGGGAGGCGGGGGGAGGCCCCCTCCCTCGCTTTGTCGGCCCCGCGCTCTTCTCTCCCCCCCCCCCCCCACCCCCCCCCCACCCAACCCCCCCCCTTTGCGTGCCACCAAACCCCC
>NZ_JBHUYJ010000034.1:2525-9763 GCF_042668715.1 Streptomyces sp. NPDC057271 | reverse complement strand
ACTTCACGTTCCGTGGTGTCAGCGCCGCGCGCGCCGCTTCTCACGCCGCGCCGCGATCACCCCGAGGTCGGACCTCATGTGGGGCGGTACGACGAACTTCGGCGCGTTGAAGAGGACGACGCAGACCTCGCACGCCAAGGCGCCGAGGATCGTCACCAGCGCGACGACGAAGAAGACGCTCCCGATCGCGGACGTGCCGGTGTCGAGCATGCCCACGACGAGGAGCAGTGTGATGCCCCACAGCGAGCCGGCGGTCAGGGCGAGCGAGCGTACTTCGCCCCGCTTGGTCTCCTGGCCGAACGGCATGAACGCGAAGGTGTCCATGAAGTGGCCGACGAGTCCGGGGTCGCGCCACAACCGGACGGCCTGCCAGGTCATGAAGGCGGCACCGAACCCGAAGAAGAATCCGATGGCGAGCGTCATGGCGTTGCTCTCTCTCGTTGTCCGGTCTCGTTGTCCAGTGAGCTTCCCGCTCGGGGTGGGGAACCGCCGGGCGGGCTCCGAGGGTACGTGATCGACCCCGGAGTCCACCCGGCGCTGTCGTCCGGCAGGAGATCAGCCGAACAGCTTCCTCCAGCCCTTGGTGATCGCGTTGTTGATGGGTCCGGTGGACAGGATGCCGGTGACGGCTCCCGCCGCGGCGCCGATGGCCCCGCCGACCACGGTCCCCACGCCCGGTGCGATGGCCGTACCGATCGCCGCGCCGAGCGTCGCACCCACCTTGGTCGCGCCCATGACCACGGCCGTGTCGACCGCGGTCTCCACGACGGTCAACGGTATGTCGCCACCGGTGGACTGGTAGTTCGAGTACCCGGTGAACACGATGCCGCCGACGAGGGTCACCCGTCCCGCCATCTGCACCGTCGATCCGCGTCCGGCGGCCGCGACGCGCTGTACTCCCGGGTGGGTCTGGAGCGAGCGCATGGTCTTGGCGGCCTGGCTGCGCACCTTCGGGTCCGCGTGACTGCGCATGTCCCTCGCGGCCTGGCTGGTGATGCTGCCGGACGCCTTGAAGCCCTCCTGGATGTAGGCGCCGGATGTCATGAGTCCGTTGCCGCCGTTGCACAAGTAGTTCCAGTCGGACTCGATGCCGCAGTTGGCCGAGAACGACAGGATCGGCAGCGGGTCGGGGCCCATCTTCAGCGGAGGCTGGGACGGCGGTCCGTACACGGGTCCGCCACAGGCCGCCAGCGGAGGCACACCGCAGCTGGGCGGCCCGTAGACGGGGCCACCGCCGCCGCCACCGCCACCGCCACCACCGCCACCGCCACCGCCACCACCGCCACCGCCACCGCCACCGCCACCGCCGCCACCCTGGTACTCAGGGCACTGCGGGTTGGTCAGGCTCGGGCAGGGCGCACCGCCACCGCCGCCACCACTGGTGACGGGGACGCCGCCCTTGCAGGTGATGCCGTACTTGCTCGGGTTGTCGCACTCGGGCACCTTCTCGCCGGTCGGGTCGGAGAAGGTGGTGGGGTTGTTGTTCGCGTAGGCGTAGCCGTTCAGGGACTGCGCCTGCTCGGGGCTGAGCTTGGGGTCGGCGCTGATGAACTGGCCGATCAGTGGGTCGTACTCGCGGGCTTCGACGTGGGTCAGGCCCGTGTTCGTGTCGTTCGTCTTGCCCAGGAACCCCTTGTCGTCCGGCCACGCGCCGCCGGTGGTCGTGCCGCGTTCGGCCCCGAAGGGTGTCATCCGGCGCTTGGTGACCGTCTGCGCGCTGTCCGCGGAGACGGCCAGGCTCTGGGTGCCCTGGTGGTCGCCCGCCAGGTAGGAGAGCTTGTTGGTGCCGGACTGGTTGGACCTGACGGCGATGTTCAGGCTGCCCGAGGAGTAGGTGCGCTGCGCCCAGGAGGTGCCGTTGGCCCGCAGGTGCAGTTCGGTGCCGCCGGTGTAGAGGACGCGTTCGCCGTTCTCGGTGCTCCGGATGAGCAGCTTGCCGTCGGCGTCGTAGACGTAGTCGGTGGTCTCGTCGTTCTCGGTGACCTGGGCGAGCCTGCCGTCCGTGGACCAGACAAGGTCCTGGCGCCCGGCGGGACCGGGCCGTCCGGTGGTGTTGCCCGACGCGTCGTAGCCGTAGCCGTTGTCCGGCGTGGTGCAGTCGGCGCTTCGGCTCGTGCCGGACAGGAGGTGCGGTCGGCCTTCCTTGTAGCAGTAGGTGTCGGTGGTGGTGAGGGTCGGCGTGTGCTTGATCTCTGCGGTGCGCTGGCCGCCCTGGTTGTAGGTGTAGTCGGTCCAGTACGGCGCGGGGCCGGAGAGTGCGGTCGCGCTGCGCGGGTCGGCGCAGTTCTGCGACGAGGGGGTCCACGCGGCGGTGAGGCGGCGGTTGCCGTCGTATCCGAAGCACTGGGTCTCGGCCGCGCTCGTTCCGCCGAGCGTGGTGGGGTCCGAGATGGCCGTGATGTTGCCGGCCTGGTCGAAGGTGTAGTTGGTGTCCATCAGCATGTACGGGTGGGTCTGGTCCGTGACATGCGTGCGGGTGAGGCGCCCGGTGCCTTCCTCGAAGGTGTTGGTGACGTAGACCTTCTTGAAGGCCTCGGTGTTCGCCGTTCCCAGGGTGTACTGCTGGGCGCGGCCGACGGCCGAGTAGTCGGCGCCGAGCAGGTAGCCGGTGGATCCGGTGATGGTCGTGACCTGACCGAGGGGGGTGTAGCCGTACGAGACGATCTCGGAGGGCAGGCCGCCCAGGGCCGGTTCGGTGTTGTTCCCCAGGGTTCCGTCGAGACGGTAGGAGCTGGAGAACGCGATGGTGGCTGGTGCGCCCGCGACGACGAGCGGGTCCGTCGACGGAAGGGTGAGGGTCGTACCCGTCGGGCGGTCGAGCGTGTCGTACGCGGTGACCGTCTTGGTGTACGCCTTGCCGGCCGTGCCGCCCACGTAGCGGGTGGCCGTGCTCTGCAGCCCCTTCAGGAGGGTGTCGTAGGTGTATCCGGTCAGCTGGTGGGCGGCGTCCTGGACGCCGTCCCAGGTGCCGGTGACGCGGCCTAGCTCGTCGTAGCCGGTCAGGATCGACCGGGTGCGCGAGTCGGTGCTTCGGGTGAGCCGGTCGAGGACGTCGTAGCCGAGGGAGGACGAGCCCTTGTCGGGGTCGGTGACGCTCGTCCGGCGTCCGAACAGGTCGTATCCGTACGACCAGGCGGCCCCGTCGGGGCCGGTGATGGACTGCTCCTTGTCGTCGAGCGTGTGCTGGAAGCGTGTGGATGCGTAGGTGGTCCCGAGGCCGCCGCCGTACGCCGCGTCGGTCGTGTTCGGGCCGGCGTACTCGCGGCGTTCGACGTCGCGTCCCCGCGCGTCGGTGATGATACGGACACCGACGCCGCCCTGCTGGCCGGTGGTCGCGGTGGAGTCACCGGTGTACGTGGTCGTGGTGGTCCACTTCGGGACGCCGTAGATCAGCAGCTTGGTGCTGGTGGAGCGCTCGGCGCCGTCGAAGACGGTCTCCGTCTGCTTGGGTGCCTCGCCGTACTCCGCGCGGACGTAGGTCGGGCTCGGGCCCGAGGTGGTGTCGAAGATCTCCTCGTGCTTCTCGTAGGCCAGGCCCCGGGTGTCGTAGCGGGTGTCGGTGAGGACCCGGCCGCCCTGCGGGCTGGGTGCCTGCACCTGGAGTTCACGCAGGAGCGAGTCGTACAGCGTGTAGGTGGTGTTGTACGTCTCGCCGTCCGCCTTGAGCGAGGCCGAGGAGACCCAGGACTGGGTGCTGTTGCTGAGCGAGTAGCCGAACTTCTGGGTGGGGCTGTAGCCGCCGCCCCGGTTGCGGTTGGGCCGCCATACGCCGGTCAGTCGGCCCAGCGCGTCGTAGGCGAGTTCGGTCTTCTTCAGGTTCGCGTCGTAGGTGCGCAGGTCGAGGCCGCGGCGCGGGTCCTTGAAGCTGGTGACCGCATGGCCCTTGGGGTTGGTGACGACCGTCTTGGTGAGGGGACCGGCCGCCACGGGCGTGTAAGCCGTCGTGGTGGTCTTCTCCAGGGCGTCGGTCTTGCTGACGACGCGGCCGAGGGTGTCGTACCCGGTGCTGTCGGTCTTCTGCCAGCTGGGCACGGTGGCGCTGTAGCTCTTGGCGCGTCCGGTCCAGGTCGGCAGGCCCTTGGTGGGCTTCATGGCGGTCGACCAGACGGCGCCGTCGTAGGCCGTGGCGGTGTCCGAGAGGACGTCGCCGCGGGTCGTGGTGGAGGCGGGCAGCGAGAGGCTGGTGTCGGCGACGCCGCACGCCCTGGCGACGACGCGCTGACGGGAGACCTGGCTGATCAGGCCCAGGCCCGGGTCGCGGGCGTACCAGGTGCGGGTGCACGTCTCGTCGCCGGTCCTGCCGTCGTCGCCGCGGTCCTCGGACGTCTCGACCATGCCGTAGCTGTCGTAGGTCTTCTCGATGGTGCGGGAGCGCCAGGTCCCGGGCACGGTGAGGTAGGTGTGCGTGGTCTCCTTCTTGGGGTGGACGAACCGGGCTACGTGGTCGGCGGCGTCCGGGACGGTCTGCCGGGCGGTCTCCGACGACGAGGGCTCGCTGGACTCGGCGGAGACCGGCGTCGATCCGTTGTAGACGACCTGCTCCCGCAGGTGTCCGGCGTACTGGTCGCTGTCGGTGAGGGTGGCGAGGCCCAGGGCCGGGCTCGACAGCGGGGCGACGCTCACCGACTTGGTGGTGCCGTCCTTCTTCCTGTCGCCGTGCATGCCCTGCATGTAGAGCGAGACCGTCTTGGAACGGGTGGTGTTCAGCGCGCCCTTGTGGACGGTGACCTGGCGGTAGCCGCGCCAGTCGGACCAGGTCCGCTCGGCCTTGGGGATGAACGGGTCGTCGCTGTAGTTCCAGGCCGCGCCGCTGTACTCGTAGGCGTGCTCGACGGCGTCGTTCTGGCCGGCGGGGTCGGAGATGGTGACGGCGAGGACCCGGTACTTGTGGAACCAGTCGACGGAGGCGTCCTCCGCCCCGTTGATGTTCCAGTACAGGGGGTAGCAGTTGCGGGTGTTGGTGTCCTCCGCGGCGCCGAGGACCTCACTGCGCACGCACTCGGGGGCCGACATGGTCACCGTGGTGATCGCTCCCGTCTCCGACGTGATCGTGGAGATACGGGGCCGGGTCAGGGGAAGGATGTCGTCCGTGGCGTCGACCCGGTTCGGCCGCATGTGGTACGTGAACGAGACCGGGTTCAGTCCGATGCTCGTGCCGGCCTTACCAGTCCGCTTGATCGACTTCAGTGTGAGGACGTGGTCCGAGGTGTCACCGATGTCGCCGCCGTCCAGGTACTGCTGGGTCATCAGCCAGGAGTCCACCGCGTCGTAGGCGCTCGTGGTGGCGTTCCAGGAGGAGGTGTCGATCGTGGTCATCCGCTTGCGGGAGAAGAACGACGGCCCGACGGCCAGGCAGTCCTCGTCGCTCTGGCCGCTGGTGCAGAGCGCGTCGAAGGGGACGTCGGGCCAGTTGTCGGCCGTCTCCTTGGTCAGCGAGGTGCAGTCGGCGGCGGTGCACCGCTCTTCGTAGCCGAAGGTCACCTTGGCGTCGGCGTTGTCGGTGAACAGGGCGCCCTTGCGCAGACCGTACTTGATCTCCTTGGGATAGCCGCCGCGCTCGTACGAGGCGTTGGCCGTGGAGGCCTTGTTCTTCCGGTAGTGGTTGGTCTCCTTGGCGTACCAGTAGGTGGCCGCGTTGCCGGAGGTGTCCTCGACGTAGTCGAGGTTCCAGCGCCAGGCCTGGGTGAGCGACCGGCCCGCGAAGCTGGTGCCCTTGTCGTAGCCGGGCTCACCGGAGTCGTCGCCGAAGACCGGCACGGTCCAGGTGGAGTTGGTGCGCTGGGTGGTCGCACCGTCCAGCTTGTCGAGGCCGAACACGTACTTCGTACCGTCGCCGGTGACGACGGTCCAGTGCTCGCCGTCGTCGTCGCCGTTGTCGGCCCCGGTCGAGCGGGTCACCTTGGAGGCGTCGTCGTTCTCGAGCCGCCACTTGCCCGTCGCACCGTCCTTGATGAGCAGGGACGACGAGCCGTTGAGGACCAGTCGGGCGTTGTCGTACTTCCAGCACTGGTCGTGGACGTCGTCGTGGCCGTCGTCGTCGCAGCTGCCGTAGGTGCGCTCGATGTAGGACTCGCTGAGGGCGAAGCCCTCACCGACCGAGGTGCCCTGGTTGTTGCTGGCGGCGGTGCGGCCGTCGACGCTTCCGGAGCTGTAGGCGAGCGTGAGGGACGGCGTGGGGCCGGCCGCGGCGGGCGGCAGGGTGAAGTCGTGTTTCCAGGTGAAGGATCCCGAACTGCCGCCCGCCTCCCAGGAGGCGCTCTCCGCGAGCGCGGTGGCCGTGTAGTCGCCGCTGCCGTTGGGCGACTGGCCCTCGCCCGTCCCCGTGGCGGTCAGGGCGAACACGGTCGCGCCGGAGCCGGCCGTGGCGGCCGAGGCCAGCTGGGTGGACGGGCCGGTGCTCGTCTCGGGCAGCATGACCTGCGCCGTGACGGTCTGTGCCGTGGCGCTGTTGTCCGACGGGAGCGGGGACTGCTTGCGGCACTCGGCCTTGGCCGGGGTGGTCAGCGCGCAGGCGGGCAGCTGGACCAGGCGCAGTCGCTGGGACCAGCCGCCGCCGATCGCGCCGGCCAGGTCCCGGTAGCCGACGCTCAGTCGGGCGTGTCCGGACCGGTCCGACTCGGCGGTGAACATGACTCCGGTGACACCGGCCGCCTCGGCGGTCCTGGTGTCGAGCACGGTGAACCGCGCGTCGGTGCCCGCCGGGACGGCGCCCTTGCCGACCGCCGGACGGACGGTCAGGGGCAGCCCACCGGGCTTGGCGGTGGCCGCGGCCGAACCGTTCAGCTCGATCGTGGCCGAGCCCTTGCCGGGCCAGGAGGAACGTTGCTCCCGTAGCGCCCGCGCGGCCTGTTCGGCGTTGGCCTTCTGGTCCCGGGTGACCTGGTCGCGGGCCTTTTCGGCGCCGGGAGTGTCGATCACCTCGACCTTGCTCGCCCGTGGCGCGGGCAGCTCGGGCTTGGGGGGGGGGGGGAAGGAGGCCTCGGCGACCGGGGCCAGGCCGACCGGGACGGTCATGGCCAGCGAGAGGACGGTCACCAGGGACCGCGTGCGATGCCGCCGCACTCCCTGAAGGACCGATCTCGCGATGAGTAGTGAGCGTGCTCTGACTCTGTCCAAGGACATGTCTTTTCATCCCCCCATGACGGGTCGGGCGGCCGGACGGACCGGCGGCCTGCTGGTGAGCGGGGTGGGGGGTGGGGGGTGGAGAGGGGCGGCACACCCCCCTCCGACAGGGGGCT
>NZ_JBHUYJ010000034.1:0-2476 GCF_042668715.1 Streptomyces sp. NPDC057271 | reverse complement strand
CCCCGGGAGGTCGCGTGGATCAGTCGCCGATGACCGTGTCGATCTGGTCCGATCCGGCGATGGCGCCGGCGAACAGGCGCACCTCGTCGATCCGGGCGGGCAGGAAGTCCTTGTGCTCCCAGTCCGTCCAGGCGCTGCCGACCGAGACCTCGTACGACCCGGCCGGGGCGGTGAACGCCTTGTCGGTGCCGTTCTGGTTGCGTCCCAGGTAGAGGCTGATCGTTCCGGCGACGGGGTCGTGCACTCCGGTGAGGCGCACGTTGCTGTCGACGGCGGCGACCTCGTCGGAGACGACGGAGGTGAATCCGCCGGCGGCGAGGTGCGTGCCGAAGTGCCACTTGCCGACCGGGACCGTGCGCTCTTCGAGGGTCTCCTCGTCGAGGACCGTGGACTTGCCGGTCAGCTCGAACCAGAGTCCCCAGGAGATGCCGTCACCGGACCGCTGGCTGAGGACCGCGCCGGCGTACCCGATGTCCTTGGCGGCGAGCGCGGCTCCGTCCAGCGCCACGGTGGTGGTCATCGTGAACGCTCCTGTGCCGTCGAGCACCGCCGTGTTCATCGGTGAACGTGCGGAGTCGTCGGCGCCGTCGAAGACCATCACGCCGTCGATCAGATGGGCACCGCCGTTGAGGGTGAGGCTCTTGCCGTAGCCGGACAGGGTGTCCGGGACGGTGGTGCCGCTGCCCTGCTCGGCCCGCCAGTCGGCGACGAGTTCGAGGCCGGCGTGGCTCGCGGAGGTGAGGAGCCCGGCCTCGTCACCGACCTCCTTGGGGCTCAGGGCCCGCTGCCAGACGGTGACCTCGTCGATCGAACCGTGGAAGTTGTCCACGAAGTTGTCGGCGTAGATGGTCCGCCCGATCTCCAGCGGACCGTTCGACGACCACGGCGTGCCGGCGTCGACGGAGGCGGTCTCCTTGCCGTTCACGAACAGGTGGACCTTCTTGGTGGCCGCGTCGTGCACGCCCGCGACGTGCGTCCACACGCCCTTGGGCTGGGGCACGGCCGACTTGGCCTCCCGGGACCAGGCGCCCTCCGTGGAGAAGACGCGCAGGCTCCAGCGGTCGCCGTAGGAGATGATGAACGGGCTGTACTTCTGGGTCCACGGCGACGCGGTGTCGGGGGTCTGGCTGAGGACGGAGACCGTCTTCGTCGACGCCGGGTCGACCCACACCCAGGCCGAGACCGTGTACGACGAGCGGGTCTCCAGGACCTTCCCGGCGGTGGAGGCGGAGCCGGTGGTCCCGTTGAGCCGCAGGCCCTTGTCGGTGACAGGGATGGCCAGCGGTACGCCGGCGGTGTCGTGGGTGATCAGGCCGCGGCGGCCGCGGTCGTCGCGCGTGGCGCCCGTGGCCAGGGTCGCGGGGTGCCGGGTCGACCCGGTGGTGGCCGTGTCGAGGGCCTGGCCGGAGGACTCGTCGAAGTGGTACCGGGCGATCGGCCCGGCGCCGGCCGCGACGAGGAAGTCCACCGCGTGCCAGGCACCGTAGCGACCGACGCTGTCCTTGGCGCGCGCGTAGAGCGTGTGCGTACCGGAGCGGTCCGGGGTGACGGTGACGGTGGCGGTCGAGCCGGTGGCGGTCGGCCAGCTGGTCATGGACGAGAGGGTGTACTGGTACGACACGATGTTGGTGTCGCCGGTGGCCGGCTTGAAGGTGAACGTGCCCTTGACGTTGGGTCCGCCGGTGGCCGCGCAGGCGTTCGGTGTGCAGTTGGTGTACGGCGTGCCGAAGGTGATCTGCGGGGCCTTGGGGGCGGTGCTGTCGACCTTGAAGTAGCACCATCCGGTCGTCGAGGCGTTCGACGGACCCGCCAGGATGCTGGCGCCGCCGTTGTAGTACGACCGCGTCCAGGCCCGGTAGCGGTACAGCTTGTTGTCGGTCAGCGTCGACCACGACAGGGTCTGTTTGACGTTGTCTCCCACGTACCCGGTGGAGGGGCGCTCGTCGCCGTTCCCGGGCGGGGTGTCCGACCACGTGCCGTCGGAGTTCTTGTGGTCGAGGTCGTAGGCGATCCGGAGCTGGGCGCCGCTCTCGCCGCCGCTCTCGGTCTGCGGGGTCGCCGTCAGCGCGGGCGTGGGGTCGGAGATCACGGAGGGGTTGGACTCGGTCGTGGAGCAGACCGTGCCCGAGCCGGTCACCAGGCCGATGCCCGACGGCTTGGCGGGCTTACCGACGAAGTCGACCGCGAGGACGGCGTCGTTCCTGAACCGCTTCCAGGCGGACGTGTCCGACTCGTCGTGCGCGCGGATCTCCAGCGTGAGGCGGGAGAACTTGCCGGCCGCGAAGTCCCGGACCGTCGGGGTGAGGTTCTCGTTCGTCTCGGCCGGGTTGTCGTTGAACTCGATCGGCGCGTCCGGCGAGTCCGGGTCGCAGAGCGAACCGCGGCCCGCCGAGACGCTCCGGTCGACCATCCAGTCCAGTTCCTTGGGCCGCGAGGACCAGGTGGTGGACGAGGAGATGTTGTCGGTGCGGACCAG
>NZ_JBHUYJ010000033.1:0-69040 GCF_042668715.1 Streptomyces sp. NPDC057271 | reverse complement strand
GAGCGGGGAGAAATCTGGCCGTACGCGGGGAAACCCGTGGCCATCAGTGGGGCGGTAAATGGCCGCCTATGGGGAGCTTGCCATGGCCGCCGTCAGACGACGCCGGCCATCAGCAGGCTGGGTCCGGTGGTGACCTGCCGCCTGGCTCCCTGGTTGGGGGCGACGGCGGCCTCGGTGACGGTCCGGACCCAGGCCAGGACCTGGGGGTGGTCGGCGACGGCGGCCCGGTAGCGCGGGGGCATCCCGGCCGACAGGGCCTCCAGCGGGGAGACGGTCTCGAGCTCCTGGGCCGGTGCGGCGCTGGGGTCGATGTTGCGGGCGGCCAGGATCCGGGCCATCCGGTCCAGGGTGCCCTCGCCGAGGGTCTGCGGTTCGCGGTGACGGGTGCGCATCACAGCTCCTCGGCGTAGGCGGCAGCGGCGTTGGAGGGGTTGGTCCATGCCTGATGGGCGGGGACGTTAGGCCGGATTCCCGGCCGTGCCAAACCGCCGGGGCGTGCGTTCATGGCCTCGTTGACCATGCTGGTCAGCACGCTCGGGTGCTTGGGGTTGGCCGCGAAATTCGCCAGCCCGGCCCTGATGTGCTCCGGCGCGATGCCCTCACCCAGGAGCTTCTTGGCGATCCGGCCGAGGTGTCCGATCACGTCACTGGGCGGGCGCTCGTCGCAGGCGGCAACGTACTCGCCGACGAGCTGGTTTGCCGAGACGCCGGCTGCGGGCGCGATGCGCCCCGTAGGGACAAGAGATCCAGGATCCAAGATCCTAGATCCAGGCGCCGAGCCCTCTCCGATGCTTCGGGGAAGGTTCGGGGAGCCCTCGGAGAATGCCTCCTGACCTGTGCTCTTCGCTCCAGCCTGGCTAAGGGCGCCGCCCGCGTGGTCGGCGGCTTCCTGCCAGTCGGCGGAGGCCCCACCCGTGTGTCCGGGAGGCGTCGACGTGGTTTTGGCGGGCAGGTCGAGGGTTCGGGGAGCGTTCGGCGAGGTCTCGGCGAGTCCTCGGGGAGCAGCAGACGAACCCTCGGTCCGCTTGGTGCAGGAGCCCTTGCAGGGCGCACACCGGTCGGCGGCCTGGTGCTGCGGGCAGGAGGGCAGACGCGACTGGCTCGGCTTGTCGATCTTCTGGTGGTCGGACCAGGTCACGATGTGGAGGTACCGGCGGCCGTCGCAGCCGGTGTACCGGCAGATCAGGCCGGCGGTCGCGAGCTGGTGGAGGTCGTCTTCTACGTGGACCGAGGTGTGCTCGGCGCGGAGGGGCCAGAGGAGCCCGGCGATGATCGCGGCGTTGTCGCGGTGGCGACCATGGTCGTCGGCCTGGGTGAGCAGTCCGAAGAAGGTCCGCTCGGCCTCTACGCGCACTTCGGCGAGCGACTCGGAGACGAATGCCTCCGGCTTGATGGTTCGTATCCGCGCCATGTCAGCGGCCCCGAACGGCGGCGGTCAGGTCGCTGCGCGTGAGGGTGGCGTCGGCAAGGTGGAAGGTGTGCAGTCGCGTCGAGTCCGCCTTCGGCCAGGCCCTCAGGATCCAGCGGTCCGTGCCCCTGGCGGTGGCGCGGCCCACGTCCATGGTCTTCCCGGCCTCGTCGACGACGGCGTGCAGGTGGAGCCACGTCTGCTTCGGGTCGTTGAGGCTGCCCCGGATGGTGGCCGCGCACGCGATCATGTCCGCGAGCTGGGCTGCGAGGCGGCGCTGGCGGCCAGCGTCCGGGCAGGCCGGGGTTCCGATCGGCATGGCGAGCATGCGATACTCCGTCTTTCGTAGGAGCGCGGTGCGGCGGTTCTCGTGCAAAAGCCCCGCCGCCCGCGTGATGTGTATGGGCACCTCTCGGGGTGCCGACCCGGCGCTTGGGAGTTGGTAGCTCCCGGGCGCCGGTTTTCGTGTTACGGCCTAATCGGTTCGCGCCTTTCATCTGCTCGTTGCGTCGTCCCTCCCCGGGTCGCCGCCCGGCGGGGGACGACGAACATATGTAGACACCTGCGGCAAGTCCATCCCCGGCTCCTAACAGCTCGCACAGGGCTCGCGACGGTCGGTTTCGGGGAAGGCGGTCCCACGACCGGTCGGCAGCGACTGGACCGAATCCGACGGCGCGTTGCGCGAGTAGTCACGACAACGCAACGTGCATAGAGGTCCCCCAGGGCTGGCACCATAGAGAGCCGGAGCCCGGCCAGCAGGTGCGATACGGAAACGTACGTCAGTTGCGGAAATGTATCAAGCCTGGGCTACAGTTACCCCAGAGGCCGCCACCACCAGCCTGATCGCCACCCCGCAGGAGTTCATGTGCCACGTCAGTTCGACGGCAGCCGCGTGCGTGCTGTCCGGCGGGGCAAGGACCTCCACCAGAAGGAATTGGCCGAGATGGTGGGCGTCAGCGCCCCCACGGTCGCGCGGTGGGAGAGCGGCCAGGACTTCCCCAAGGGTGAGAAGCTCCCCGCAATCGCAGCGGCGCTCGGTCAGTCGCTTGATGTCCTTTTCCCTCACGACGGTCCGCCGGACCTGCAGCTCCTGCGCTGCGACGCCGGCCTCAGCGTCTCGCAGGCCGCTGCGATCATCGGCGCGAGCCGCGTGCCGGTGGGCAACGCCGAATCCGGCCGGCGCCGGCTCAGTGATGCTTACGTGCAGCCGCTCGCAGAGGCGTACGGGGTGACCGAAGAGGAGTTGTTGGCCGCCCAGGACTGCTCGTTCGGGCTTCGCCCCAGCGCCTCGCGTGATGAGCATGCGTCCGCGCCCCGCACGGTGGGAGAGAAGATCAACTATCTCCTGCAGCACGGGTACGTTGGTCAGGAAGCGCCCTCCGATGAGGAGATTGCACGGATCGTCAACGAGCATGCGGGCGTGGCGGCCGTCACCGCCGACGACATCGCCGCCCTTCGTGCGGGCGCCACGACGGAGGCTTCTGATGTGGTGCGTGCCGGCCTAGCTGAGGCGCTTCAGGTCGACGCAGCCCTCTTCCAAGATGATGCCGAGGTCGACCCTGCGGCCCGCGAATTCCTGGAGGCACTCCGCTTCCTCGGCTCGATTCACCGAGGGCAGATCCTCGGCCTGGCTGCCCGCGGCAACAGCGGGGGTCTGTCTGCCGAGATGATGGCCAAAATCAACGAGCTCGTCGGAGAGCTGAAGCACAAGCTGCCAGAGGTACAGGACGGGCAGTGACGCCGTCGGCGAGTGCTCCTCCAACAGCCCCTGGGCTGAGGGGACCGATCGAAGAGGCGAGAAAGGTCAGGACTGCGCGGTCCGAAACACGAGATACCGGCTGAAGGCCTCGTGGCTGTCGGGAGTGAAGCGCCACTCCAACAGGGCCGAGTGAAGCTCTGGCTCGGTCAGCCAGCCATGCCAGGCGACCTCATCGGGATCGCGGGTCACAGCGTCCGGAACCACGGCTTCATGCACTCCGAGCCAGTGAGGGCTCAGGCCGCTGCGGTTGATGAACGTGAACAGCAAGCGCGGCCGGCCACGAATGCCCAGCTCTTCGGCCAGCTCCCGCCCGGCAGCCTGCTCATAGGATTCACCGACACCCACGGCGCCACCGACCATGACCTCATAGAGCCCAGGGAAGCGCGACAGCTGCTCCGACCGCCGGTGGACGAGGAACCGGCCACGCTCATCACGACACACCGTCGAAGCGATTCGATGCAGCCAGCCCTCCCGGATCGCCTGTCGACGGGTGACCACCCCCAGGACACGATCTTGACGGTCGACACGCTCCACAAATTCATCCACGAAACACACCCTGGCAGAACCCACTGACAACGCCGCTTCCCGGCGAACCGTTCTCGGAACTCGACAACATTCTGGACCCGCTTGATCAACATCTGTTGCCCGAACTCGGCATCACCCGTTCCTGCGTTACACCAACGAAGCCACCCCTGCGTGGACCGGGGCCGGTACGAGCTATTCCGGCAGTCGCGTCAGTGGTCGACAACAGCAAAGGGACTACGGCGATGCCCTTTGCTGGGGCATCGCCGTAGTCCCTTCGCTGTTGGTGTGGGCGAGCAGGGCCAGCGGCTCGGCTTCGACCTCGAGGCCGGTCGGACCACCGCGCGTCTGACGCCGGGCTACGACGCCGTGAGGTCCACGCCGAGCAGTTCGGAGAGAGTGGCCACCGTCTGCCGGGGGTCCTGGTTGTGCACTCCCGCGAGACCGAGCTGTTCTGCTGCCTGGACGTACGCTTCGGTGTCGTCGACGAAGACGCACTCCTCGGCCGGCAGATCCATGAGCTTGAGCGTGATCCCGAAGAGCTCAGCGTCAGGCTTGCGCAGCAGGTGCTGCTCGGAGATCACCACGACGTCGTACAGACGCTCAAGCTCGTAGCCGTCGTACAGGTCCCAAGGGGCGAGCCCAACGCTGTTGGACAGGATGCCCACCTTGATCCCGGCCCGCCTCGCTGCGGCTGCCGCATTGATCATCAGCGGCTCGGGACGAAGGTCGCCGAAGATGCGGCCCATCAGGTTGTCAGCCGGCACGCCCAGCATCTTGCCGGCGAACTCGTTCCACTCAGTCTGGGAGACCGTTCCGCGCTCGAGGTCGCTGGTGATCCGGACACCCTCCTCGTCCTTGTACAGGGCCGTGAGGCAGGCTCCCTGCGGGAGGCCCTCGCGCTGCTCGAACGCGAGCACTGCGGGGAGCAGCGGAGTGGTGAGAACGCCTCCGAAATCGAGGATGAGGCCCGTGCGGCGGTTGGACATGCGAGAACTCCAGATTGCTGAGATTTCGGACGCCCATCCAGACCGGATAGCGTCACTGCCCGGCTACATGTGGCGACGGGAGTAGAGGTGCGTCGCAGGCCGGGGTGCAGTTACGAGGCGGAGCAAGACCTATCAGTCCGCATGACCCACGGTACCAGCCCAGTTCATGCGGCGGACGGTGCCAAATCTCACTCATCGACCCGCCATTCAAGATCGCTATGAAGCCTGGTTCGCTCGTCGGGAAATGGAGTCTGAACCGAGAAATGAGACCGTGAAGCTAATAGCAGGCTAGCGACCCGGTTCGGATTCCACCTCCATGGAGTGCAGGAGAAGCTCCCGAGCTTGATCCGTGGTGATCTGCGAGTAGGCCGTACTGACTCGCACAAGCCACGCCGCTTCACTATCGGTGTCGACGAACGGTTTCTCTCTCAGAGGGGCAGTGGCGTACGGGTTGGCTGGCGAGGTGCCGACGGCTTGGAGTGCGGCCTTAATCCAGTACGCTTCCGCGGCGGGCTCAGAGTCGGGGTGCGATGCGGTGATGTCCTCGGCGGCGAACATCAAGTCCCGTGGAGCGTAATAGCGCAGCTTCTCGCAAGCGTCAGCAATATCCTGAGTCCATCGGTCCAGACGAACATCAATGGGGACGCGTATGTGCCTGAGTTCCGCAAGGCGCCGCCCCGGCGGATACAGGCTCGTCCCGGGAAACGCATCCACCAGGTCAAACCAGAGCGGGTAAGTTCTGTACAGGGTGCGCCAAGCTCTCCACCGGGCCGCCGCCGCGCGGGTGGTGGGAATACTCGCACCTACGGCAACGATCAGGAAGAGCAGGTTCATCCATATCGCTGTGGCATCGACAAGGAGCCGTACCGTGGAGGGACTTAGAGGGAATGCGACCGCAGCCCAAAGGATGGCGATACGCGCCAATGTGTGGGTCAGACCCATCCACATGGAAATCCCCATCAAACCCAGCCCAACACGCATGCTCGTGTTCTCGACCCGTCGCGCCGCCCTCGTCCACTGGTAGCCGCAGACCGCGGTCGTGATGAGCGGGAAGAAGTAAAACACGGTCATGTAGACCGCGACCCCCCATTGCCCAGCATGGTCGATGAGGAAGTTCTGGCTCGGCTTGTCGCGGTCCACCACGGTGAAAAACAGGACCGTGAGTAGAATGACGCCTATCGCTCCCGTCCCGTAGGACGCGCGTGCGATCCGACGGGAGACCGCTACGTGCCGGGGTACGACCGTCTCCGAGCTCTTCCCGTAGCTGGTGGCGACGTAGGTCAGGGCCGCGATGATCGCCGCGGTACTGGCAAAGTGCCTGAGTAGGGCGCTCAGGTCCACCACAGGAATGCGATCCACTGCATCCATTGCTGCTGGCGTGTAGAGCCAAAGCGCTACGGCGAATCCCGCATAACCGCCCCAGAGCGCCCGGCGGTGAGCGTCGGCGTACCGAACTGCAGGGAATCGCCATACGGCGATGAGGGTCATCACAGCCGCAGTCAGGTATTTGATGTAGTCGAACACGGAACCAGTGGGTATCTGCGCCGGCTGCACGCTGGCCCGGAAGGCCAGTCGGCCGCAGCCTTGATTGCCAATAGGTGGACTGCGCGATGCGGCGAAAGTCGTGGGGACGGGAGCCGTGCCTCAGCGGTCGCCAGTCGATCGCGGCTAGAGTCGTCGCCTCGGTGGAGCAGCGACTGGATGGGCAAGTGAATGCTCCAGGAGGCTGACCATGTCATCTCCGGTGAACGACTGACGGCGCGCCAGCCGCTTGATCAATGAAGCCGAAAGCTCGGCCTGCTTCTCCTCAGGGCTGCCAAAATCTACACGCCCTTGGATCAGGGCCGACGGGAATCGCCGAAGAACTTCCTGACGAATGCGCTCAGGGACGTATCGCTCGATCTCTGCATCCGTCAGGGAGGTCCCGTGGTTCAGCCACTCGTGCGCGAGCTCATGGAGAATGATGTGCTCGGTCTGATTGCGACTTGAACGGCGGCGGTAGAGAATGATCGTGAACTCCGGCGCTTTGACCCGGAGACCGCATGCCGTGCCCAGGCCACCGTCGGTGTCATCCAGTGGCACCAGCCGAATCTGGTGCCCCAACGCGCCCTCCATATTCCGCACCAGCGCCTCGACACTGAAAGGAGCGGGTATAGGGAGATCGGCGAGCAGGCTCTCACATTCTTTCACGAGGGCGCGCCGTGAAGGGTCACTACGCCAACGCATCGTTGCTCCATTGAAATGCCACTGAGGTGTTCACTGCCAGCCCGCGAGGCGCTAGTAGCCAGGAGCTTGTGCTTGGGGTGCGTGGCGGTCGGCCGACACACGCTGTCTACGCCTAATCGTACAAGGAGGAAAGTGCGATCCATGCAGGACGGGCTGTTGTGAAGGTCACCCAAGCGCGACAGTCTCGAAATCTGGATCCCAAGATCGAAATTGAGTGACGGCGCGTTGATTGAATTTTGAATGCTTCTGAAGGGAGGCCGGTCCGCCGCCCTGCTTCTTGATTCGCCTCCGGCAAATGGGGCTGGAGACGAGGGAGATGAAGACGTTGTGAAGTTCGGTGCGGCGTTCCCAGCGGACAGCGAGGCGTTTGAACTGGTGGAGCAGGGTCGGCTCGACGCCGCAACGGAGCTCGCCTGGCCCCTCGATGTTCGGGGCGCTCCTGCGGGAGATGACCGGAAGGATCCGGCGCCTGCGCAGTTCGCGGCGGTTGGGGTCGGAGTCGTATCCCTTGTCGCCGAGCGATACGGAGTCGGCCCGCGCTCTCAGGTCTACGGTCGCACTTGGATCAGCGCCTGGGTACCGCTCGTGCGCCAGGCATCCCCGGACCGTTCGAGGGTGTCCAGCGTTCCTTGCTCCAGGCCGACGATGACGTCGGACTTCAGGGTCCGGAGCGCCGCGACGGGCCCGGGGAAGTAGGCCGTGCGCTCGGCGAACGGCACGGTCGGGTTCCACAGCCGGTCGCCCACCAGGCGGCGGTAGTTGAGGTCGCCCTTCAGGATCGTGAGTTCGGTATCCGCGAACTCTTTCCGCAGGTCCTCGGGCATCTCCTCGTACGGCAGTGGAGCGCAGAAGAACGGGTGGGTGCGAACCTCCAGGCTTCCCGCGGCCATGGCCTTCCAGAGTCGGCCGCCGATCCGGCCGGCTTCGCCGGGTGCCTCGGTGAGGCGGCGCAGGCAGTCGACCACGTCCGCGGTCATCGCGTCGGAGACGTAGTACGGGTAGGGCTTGACGTGAAGTACGACCCGCTTGGCGTGCCCGTGTTCGAGGAGGTGGTCGATGAGGACGAGGTCGGGAATCAGCTCACGTCCCGCGTTGTCGGCCACCACAGCGATGGTGGCCGAGGCACCGGCGGGCAGGAGCTGCCACAGTGTGGCGCTGTCGTCGGCGACCAGGGCCGAGACTGCGGCGTCATCCACTGCTGGCTCCCCCGCCGAGACCCGGAAGCCGAGGTCCGCGCGGTTGCCCCAGAGCGAGGCGTGCAGGAGGGCCGTGGCCCGCTCCTCGGCCGGGGCACTCGCGAGCGCGTCGAGAGCCCGCAGTTCCCCTTCCACCGCGTCGCCTCGCAGTTCGGCCTGCTTGAACGGCGCGAAGGGATCGACTCCCTCCCACGGACCGGCACCGAAGTACCCGACCGCGCCCAGGAGCCTGCGATAGAAGTAGCTCTCCGCCCACAGGAACGGAGCGTCGTACCACGAGCGCCCGAAGTGCTCCTGCCCCCAGGCCGCCCAGCGCTCGTGGTCGTGGTCCGCGAGGGCGAGTGGTTGGACGACACCGTCGGTGATCTCGTCCAGCAGGGCGTCGAGCGCCTCGTGCTGCCGGCGGCCGTACGGGAAGGCGTCCCGCACCTGCCGGATGAGGGCGGGGTGGCGCTGGGCCAGCACACCCCGGGCGAACGAGCCGGGCTCGTTGCCCAGGACGACCGGAGCACCAACTGTGCCGGCGTCGCGGACAGCCTCGTCGCCCGAGGCGCGGGAGGTCTTCTCTGTCATGGTGCCGAGACCCTTCGCATGTCACTCATGTGACCATGATCCCCGTGGGCATGCTCGCTGTCAGTCCAGCCCGCCGGTGGCCTCAAGGTGGGCGAGGAAGGTGGCCACGAGGCGTGGACGGGGGAGGTCGGGGACGAGCGCGTCGGGCAGGTCGGCTTCCAGGCCCCATTCCGTGTTGAAGGTGATGCTGCTGCCGTCCGGAACGACGCTTCCCCACAGCCACCGGACGAACTCCGCTGCGGCAAGGGCCGTGCAGTCCTCGACGGCGATGCCTTCCGGGGGCAGCTTGGCCATGCCCTCCAGCTCCTCCTCGCCGACCGTGATGCCGAAGTGCATGACGGACCCGCGAACGGGGTCTTCGTCCCCCTCGTCGATACGGACGAACGTGTCCGTCTCCCGCTCACGCAGCTTGGCCTCGATCCCCTCGTAGGTCAGGCCCCAGGTGGAACCCTCGACGGGGCCGAAGACGTACATGGTGCGGAGTTCGGCCAGTTCGGACGCGTCCACGCACTCGCTCCCCCATCGTGTGCTGCCGTTGGTCAGGGTACGTATCGCGCATCAGCGCGCTGGCTGGTGAGGTGCTGTTCCCAGCCCTCTTCCAGCAGCCAGGCGGCAGCGCTGATTCTCTCCAGTGCCTCATCGGCCGCTTCGTCGTCGAAGTCCCACGTGGCCGGGTGGCTTCGCCACTGGGGGTCGACGTTGTCGATGAGACGGTGCGCGAACGAGTTGCGGCGCTCCCTCAGCCACGACACGTGATCTTCGAGTTCCTGGCGATCGACGCTGTCCTGCCAGCGCTCGGCGAGCACTCGGGCTTTTCGGGTGAGACCCGCTCTGTGGAGATCCTCGTCGCCCGGTTGGTCGAGCAGCCGATTCATCAGGGACTCGAGTGCGGCGACGGCAGCCACGACGATGACGCCGGCGCTGATCTGGCGTGTGCTTGTGTCGAGTACGTACGTTGACTCGTCGAGCATCATGTCGCTCTCCCCTTCCCACCCAGCGACCCTGTGACTCCCACTCTCCCGCGCCTCACGGAGCTCGGTCAGTTCCGCATCGATGCTCTTCGCGATCTTGGCGCGCAGCCAGGCGAGAGAGGAGAGGCGGTACTCGAAGTCGACGAACTCGATGCGGTTGTGCCGACTGACGAAGTACTCATCGCCGTATGCGAGGAGATACCAGCCATCCTTGGAGTCGTCGCCTTCGCGCCTCTCAAGCTCTGCCTCGGCCATCTGCGTGAACCTCTCATACGGACCTGACATAACTGATCAGCCTCTCACGCTGGAGCCGATCAACCTCAGGGATTTCAGGGCAGGCCGATGTCGTGATCTCGCAGGGCTGGATCCGGACGCGTTATGGCGCTTCGGTGACCTTGACCGAGGTCGCCTCCGCTGGTCCCCTTGGGCAGTTGGGCGTCGAACTCGGGGGGCTTCGTGAATGGTCCTGATCTTGGAGCGCTGTGTCGCGTGAGTGGCGTGCCAGCAGAAGAGACTCGCTCCCCCAACGAATGGGCGGATCGCGCATGAGGTTTCGACGCGGGATCTCGATCGCCGTCGTGGCCGCCGGCGGGGTCGTGACGACCATGCTCGTGGGGCTGGTTACGAACGCGGTGTCCGAGTCGGAGTGGCCGGGGTGGCTGGGGTGGCTGCAAAGGCATGCCTGGTTCTCGTTCGTGCTGCTCGGGGGGCTGCTCGTGGTGATGACGGTGTTGGCCGCCTTGTCGGATTCACGGACGCCCGTGCGGCAGCCCGAGTCGGCGCCCCAGAACGAGGCCGAGCCGCCGGGAGCCGCGCTCGTGTTGCGGGCGCTGCCGCGCGACACCGCGGCGTTCACGGACCGTGGCGCCGAGCTGTCGGCGCTTGTGGGGTCGGTACGGGCGGCGCAGGAGAGTGGTGAGGCGCTGCCGGTGCATGTGATCGACGGGATGCCGGGGGTGGGGAAGACGGCGTTCGCCGTGCACGCCGGGCATGTGCTGGCGGAGCGGTTCCCGGACGGGCAGTTGTTCGTGAACCTCAACGGGCACACGACCGGGCGGAGTCCCGTGCAGGCCGGCGAGGCGCTGGCGTCATTGCTGTCGGCGACCGGGGTGCCTGCGGGGCGGATCCCGGCCGGTGATGATGTGGGGGCGGTCACTGAGGCGAGGGCCGCTATGTGGCGTAGCGGTCTTGCGGGGAAGAAGGCGCTGCTCATCCTCGACAACGCGGCCAGCTACCGGCAGCTGGAGCCGCTGCTTCCTGGGGCGGGCGACTGTCTGGTGCTGGTGACCAGCCGGAAGCGGCTGGCGGCGCAGGAGGAAGTGGTGCTGCCCGTGGAGGCGCTGCCGGCGGATCACGCTGTCGATCTGTTCGTACGGCTCAGTGGGCGGCCGGCGGCGTCGCTCGACCGGGACGTGGTCGCGGAGCTCGTCGGGCTGTGCGGGTATCTGCCGCTGGGGGTGTCCCTGCTCGCCGCGCGGCTGCGGCACCACCCGTCGTGGGGCGCGGAGGATCTCCGCGAGCGCCTGTTGGCCGCGCGGGATCGGCTGGGGGAGCTGCGGGCCGGGGAGCGGGCGGTGGCGGCGACGTTCGAGCTGTCGTACCAGGACATGGAGGAGGAGCACAGGCGCTTCTTCCGCGGCCTGGGCTTCTACCCTGGGACCGACCTTGACGCCTATGTCGGTGCCGCGCTCGGTGGGGTGACCATGGCGGAGGCTCGGCACCAGCTCGACGCGCTGTACGACGCCCACATGATCGACGAACATCCGGGAAGCCGGTACCGGCTTCATGATCTGTTACGTGATTTCGCCCGTGGTCTCGCCGACGAGGGAGGCAGCAGTATGGAGCAGACCCAGGCCGTTCAGCGAGTGTGCCTCTACTACCTGGCCGCTCTCGCCGCCGCGAACCGGCACCTCGTCCGAAGAGGCGCGGTCGCACCGACACGGCCCGACGAAGCCGCTTCGGTGGAGACCCCGCGCATGGAGTCCCGTGCGGCGGCCCTCGGCTGGCTGGAGAACGAGCGGGCCAACGTCCTCGCCTGCATTCGGCGCGCGAGCGGTCTCGCCCTGCACGAGCTCGTCATCCGCATGGCCGCCGCCATGGCCCCGTTCCTGCGGCAGGCCGGCCCGTGGGACCAGGCCGTCGGGCTCCATCGGACAGCCGCCGACGCCGCCCGGCATACCGGCGACCGTAAAGCCCTCGCCGGGGCGCTCGCCGAGCTTGGAGTCGTACGGCGCTTCATGGCCGCCTACCCCGAGGCGGTCGAGGCGCTCAACGAGGCGGTGGAGGAGTACGAGGCCGCGGGCGACCGGCGCGGCAAGGCCGACGCGCTGAACCAGGCCGGCATCGTCTGGCTCATGACCGCCGACAACGAGGCTTCCGCACGTGCCCAGACCGAGGCTCTCGCTCTCTACCGCGAGGTGGGCGACCGGCTCGGGCAAGCCAACGCGCTCGCGGATCTCGGCATGGTGCGCCGGCAGACCGGACGGTTCGACGCCGCCGTGGAGGCCCAAAGCGAGGCGCTGTCGATCTACCGGGAGCTCCACGACCGGTACGGGGAGGCGAACTCCCTCAGGGACCTCGGCGTCGTGCACCGACTCACGGGCGAGTACGAGCAGGCGGAGCGCCGACACCGAGAGGCGTACGACATCTACGTGGAGCTCGACGACCGGACCCACCAGGCGTACGCGCTCAACGAGCTGGGCGTCGTGAGGAGGCTGACGGGCGACGTCGTCGGCGCCCGGGAGGCGCACGACCAGGCGCTGGAGCGCTTCACCGAACTCGGGGAGCGGTTCGGACGCGCGAACAGCATCCGCAACCTGGGGGCGCTGGAGCGCGTGTCAGGGAGCGCCACGGAAGCGGTCCGGGTACTGGAGGAGGCTCTGAGCGCGTTCCGCGATCTCGGCAGCCGCGGTGGGGAGGCCGCTTCCCTGAGCGAGCTGGGCGCCGCCCGTGCGGCGCTCGGTGAGCGGGAGGAGGCCGGCGAGGCGTTCCGGCGGAGCCTGGAGCTCCACCGAGAGCTGGGGGATCGGAGTGGCGAGGCTGAGGTGCTGAACCACTGGGGGACCTTGCTGCGCGCGTCCGGCGACACCCAAGAGGCGCGGCAGTACTTTGAGCAGGCCCTCGTGCTGGCCGGGGAGATCCGCTCCCCGCTGGAGGAGGCGCGGGCCCTGGAAGGGATCGGCCGCTGCGACCGGATCTCGGCCGGGCCCGCGCGGGCCGAGGACGCCCTGCGGAACGCGGCCGCCCTCTACCGGCGGCTCGGAGTCGATGCGGCGGCCCAGGAACTCGAAGAGCTGCTCGCCCCACGAGCCGGATAGGCCGGTCGTCACCTGGCCGGAATCCGTATACCGCCGACGACAACAGCACTGCTACGGTGCCGAGTCGGTCTGTCGCTTCAACCGCCGTCGCACACCACGAGGAGCGTTGAATGTCGCCACGTACGCCCATGCTCGCGCCGCCCGCCTGCCCCGAATCCATCGAGGGCAATGCCGTCCTGGAGCGCCTTGCTGCCCGTGTGCAGCAGCGGCTCGACGAAGAGAAGTCCGCCGGGGACGGCTTCGCCGAGGGGCCTCACGCGGCGTCTCTCATCTGGCCCTGGTGGTTCTGAGCGCCGACGCTCGATGACCTCGCGCGAAGAGACCGCACCTTTCCGGACCTTCATCCTCAAGGTCGCGAACCGCTGCAACATCGACTGCGACTACTGCTACGTCTTCAACTCCAAGGATCAGTCGTGGCGGCACCTGCCCGTCCGGCTCGGCGTGGACGTGGCGAGGGAGGCAGGCCGGCGCATCGGCGAGCACGCCATGGCGCACGGCCTGCCGGCCGTCCACGTCGTTCTGCACGGCGGGGAGCCGCTGCTGGCTGGCCGCCGGCACGTGGCAGAGCTCCTCGAAGCCGTACGCGAAGGCATCCCGGCGGACGTGAGGGTCCGCTTCGAGCTCCAGACCAACGGAACGCTCCTCACGAAGGCGTGGCTCGACCTTTTCGAGAGGTACGGGGTGGTCGTGGGCGTGAGCCTCGACGGGCCCCCGACCGCGAACGACCGGCACCGGCTGACCCATACCGGGCGGCCCAGCTCGGCCGCCGCCGTTCGCGGCATCGAGCTGCTTCGGGACCGGCCGCATCTCTTCGCTGGCCTCCTCGCCGTCGTGGACCTGGCCAACGACCCCGTCGAAGTCCATGACTATCTCGCGTCGTTCGGGCCGCCGGTCATCGACTTCGGTCTTCCGCACGCCACCCACGACGACCCGCCGCACCGCGACAACTTCTATGTTCCCGAGTACGGGTTCTGGATGAGCCGGGTGTACGACGCATGGCTCGCCCGGCCCGAGCACCGGCACAGCATCCGGATGCTGGAGGACATCGTGGCGCTCAGCTCCGGCGTGCGCGGTGCCGTGGAGACACTCGGCCTGGCCCCGCCGACGAGCATCGTGATCGAGTCCGACGGGACGTTGGAAGGCGTGGACACGCTGCGCTCCGTCGAGGAGGGCGCGTCCCAGCTCGGGCTCGACGTCTTCCAGCACTCGTTCGACGAGGCGTCGCGTCATCCGAAGCTCCTGCACCGGGCATACGGCCGGGCGGCGCTCGCGGAGAAGTGCCAGAGCTGCCCACTGGTGGAGGTCTGCGGTGGCGGTTATCTCCCGCACCGCTTCAGCGCCGCTCGCGGCTACCAGAACCCCTCCGTCTACTGCGCGGACTTGGAGTACCTGATCCGCCACGTCCAGGACTCCTTGCGTGCGAGCGGGTGGGACGCGTACGCGCCAGCCGCGCAGTCTCCATGAGACGGCGGGCGTAGCACCGCCGAGGTGCTGAGCGTTGGAGCCAGTGAGCGAAGTGAAAGACGAACGAGGAACGAGGAGTTGTCCATGACGGTGACGATCCGACCTGCCGAGCAGCGGGACGTCCACGCGGTGGCCGAACTGATCGAGGAGATCGAGCGGTTCTACGGATCGACCGAGATCCAGCCCTTCGAAGAGCGGCGCGCGCAGGTGGAGGAGGCGTTGTTCGGCGCCGCGCCGCTGGCTTCGGCTCTCTTGGTCGAGGACGTGGCCGGGGACATCGTGGGGCTCGCCGCCTACTCCTTCCTCTGGCCGGCCGCGGGCTCCACGCACTCCTTGTTCCTGAAGGAGCTGTACGTCCGCGACACCCTGCGCCGCCAGGGCATCGGCGCTCGCCTCATGGACGAGCTCCGGGCCCTGGCCGCCGCGCGCCCCGGGTGCGGCCGCGTGGAGTGGATGACGGACCGCGACAACCCCGTCGCCCGCGCGTTCTACAAGTCGCTCGGGTTCGCCGAGTTCGATGGGAAGATCGTCTACCGGATCGCGACGACCGGCACGGCGTGAGGGGACGCGGGGGCTGTGAAGGAAGAACGCTGCGAGCGATGCGAACTCATCGTCGGGCAGGGGTGCTGCTGCCCGACGAACGGAGCCGTTCCGAGGGCGCGGTCCATGTCCTTGCCCAGGCGGGAATGGCGAGGGTTCCCGGCGGACACGATCCTGATCTCGCCCACAGGGTGTGCTCACCTGCCCGGCGCCTGCGACCACCCCTACGAGGAGCTGGTGAAGGCGCCGGGCTGGGGCTGGATCCCTGACCCGCCGACCGGGCTCTGGGGCCGCTTGAGCGAGACGTACCCGGCTGTAGCCACGGAAGGCAACACCGCTCGACAGGCGACGCGGCGGTGCATCCACTGCCAGGAGACGGTCCCGTAGCGGTTCCGCTGCCGTCCGCCGTTCACACCGCGACGCTCAGCACCTCCGTCAGCCGGTTGGCGGTGTCCGGGCCCCCCGTGCGGGCCTGGCACGCCAGGTGAGAGCGGCGTTCTGGGGCGCCGCGTACGGCCCGAGTGGGGCTGCGTGGATAGCGCCCGCGGCGGCGGGGCGCTCAGGGCCTGGTGGCGATAACCGCCTCGGTCCGGATCACCTCGTCGAACCGTCCGGACGGGGCGAAGGCGAGCAGCGCCTCGCGCAGGTCGCGCTCGAAGGCGTCCTTCTTCTCGCCGAGTTGGGCGGGGCTGGAGTAGGAGAGACTGAAGACCCAGCCGATGACCTCGTCCACGGTGCGGGTCAGGGTGTGGTCCCAGCGCGCGGTTTCGACCTGGGAGAACGGGCTGCGGGCGAGGACGTCCTGGTGGCGTTCCTTGGGGTGGGTGTAGGTGCCGGAGCCGGCGCGCCGGTCGGGGCCGAGGTAGCGGGTACGGACCTCGTCGACGACCTGCAGCCAGGGGGCGGGCTCCAGGTCGCCGGGGGCGCCGCCGGAGGCGAGGACGATCGCTCCGCCGGGCTCGATGATTCGGTCGAGATCGCGGGCCACCTGGTCACGGTCCATCCAGTGATAGGCCGCGCCCATGACGGTGAGGAGCACGGGCCCGATGTCCATCGCCGGGAGGGTGGTGGAGTCGCCCTCCCGCCAGGTGATGTTGGTGATGCCGCGTTCGGCGGCCAGGCGGCGGCCCTCTTCGAGCATGCCCTTCTCGGGGTCGACGGCGACGACCTCGCTGACGAGCGGGGCGAGTTCGAGGGCGATGATGCCGGGGCCGGCGCCGAGGTCGAGGACACGCTGGGTGCCGTCCAGGCCGAAGCGGTCGGCGAGCAGGGTGTAGAACTCGGGCGCGTAGCGGGGCCGGAAGGCGGCGTAATACGGCGCGGTGGACGCGAACAGCTCTTCGGGCTTGTACGAGGGGGTGGAGGGGGTCACGGGTCCAGTCTCTCGCGGGGGTGCGGTCAGGGGCGGGTGATCGGTCAACGAGCCGGGGAGGTGTTCAGGTGCTTCCACCAGTCGGCCAGGGGGTGGGCGCCGGAGCCCTCGCGGGCGACGGAGCCGTCGGCGTGGCGGTCGCGGGCGCCGAGGAGCTGCCGCTCGACGGCGCTCAGGTCCGGCTGGCCGGGGAGGTCGGGGGCGGGGTCGTCGACCGCGTTGAGCCACCGGTAGCCGTACTGCATCATCACGGCCAACCGGTCGTGGCCGGAGCGGTTGAGGCCGCCGGCGTGCCAGGTGCGGTTCTCGAAGAGCACCACGTCGTACGGGCCGATGTCAGGAGTGATCGCGCCGGGCGGGTCGATGTCCCCCTGGGGGACGGCGACGGGCCCGGTACGGGTGTGGCTGCTGGGCACGAACATCGTGAACCCCGCGTCCGGTCCTGGATCGGTGAGGAAGTACGCCACCTTGATCGCCAGGCGGGGCGTGTGCTCGACGCCGAGGTCGGCCACGGTGGAGGACATGTCGCGGTGCCATCCGTGCCGGGACGGCACGCGGATGCTGCGCTGCTCGTCGGGCAGGGACGGCATGGCGATCAGGTTGCTCGACATCAGGTGGATGTTCGGGCTGAGCAGGCCGACGAGGGTGGGCAGGACGGCCGGGTTGGCGACGAGCGGTAGGAAGGCGTCGTCCAGGGCGACGACGCCACGGAAGCCGTCCTTGCCATCGACCGAGCGGTCCCGGCCCACGGTGCGGTCGGTGGCGAGGAGCCGTACGGCGGCCTCGGCCGCGCGGTCGCGGACCTCGGGGGAGAGCGCGCCGCGCAGGATGAGGAGGCCGTCGTGGTCGAAGGCGGCCAGCTGCTTCGGGTCGGGTGTGGACGACGAGGTGGTCATCGTGGCTCCTTCAGCATCGAGAGCGCCTGGGCGGTGAGCGCGGCGGCGGACATGCCGCAGAGCTCCAGCAGGGCGGCGGACGGAAGGGGGCGGCCGGGGTCGCGGTAGCCGACTACCCGGACCCGGGCGGCTTCGCCGCGGGCGGCGAGCAGGGCCCGTACGGCCGGGGCTTGCGTGACGGTGGCCAGCAGCACGGGAACGCCGGCCGGGAACAGGCGGGCGAAGGTGCCGTCGGGCAGCGCGGCGGGCCAGGTGTCCGGTTGGCCGAGGATGGTGAGGTCGTTGATGTGCACGTACTGGATGCGCGTGTCCGGACGGGCGGCGGCGATCCGGCCGGCCGCGGCAGACAGCTCGCGCGCCGCGACGTCGCCAGCGGAAGTCAGGACAATGTCCGGATGCTCCTGATCGGGATTACTCAGGTGGGGCCAGATCGCGGCGCCGTTCGTCATCTCCTCGTGGAAGGTGTCCGGCGGGAACGTGAGCCTGTGGTGCTTGTCGGCGATCAGGAAGTTCGCCCGATCCCGCCCGGTGAGCATGGCCGTGAGGGTCGCGGCCGCGCGGGTGGCGTCGGCCGGGGTGTAGACGTGCACGGTGGGGTTCTCGGTCTCCAGCATCGCGGAGACGAGCCCGGGATTCTGGTGGGTGTAGGTGTTGCGCCAGCCCAGCGAGGTGATCAGGTAGTTGATGTTCGGTAGCCCGCCCATGCCGGTCGCGGTCCGCGCGCTGCGGTGCTTGAGGTGCTGTACGAGCAGGCTGGTGTTGACCGCCGCGAACGCCTCGTACGTGGCCAGAAGCGCGTCGCGGCCGGTCTCGGTGTAGCCCTGGAGCCAGGCGTGACAGATCTCCTCGTTAAGGATCTCGCTCGCCCACTCCGGCAGCCGGTCGTCCCCGGCGTCGGCCAGGCGCAGCCGGTTGGAGGCGGCCTCGTCCGGGCTGAACAGGCGGAACGAACCGGCGGCGGCGCGCTCGCGGATCACGGCGCTGACCAGCGGCCACGCCGGTTCTCCCCGGACGGCGAGCGGCGCTACCGGTGGGGCGGGGCGGGGCCGGGCCAGCGGGTGTGGCAGCGCCTGCCGTACGAGGTCGGATGGCTGCCCCCGGTCGGTGAACAGCTCGGCCGGCTCGTACGAGGCAAGCCAGGCGGCAAGGACGGCGAACTCCTCCCGGTTGCGGGCGGGATTCTTCAGCGGGGTCTTGTGGACGGCCGGGGTTCCGGCGATCTGGCGGCCTGCGACCTGCTCGGGGCCGGTCGCGCCCTTGGGCATGGTCAGGACGATGACCGGCTGCGGCCGGGCGACACCGAGTGGGCGCAGCCTGGCGAACACCTCGGCCAGGACCGTCCGGAAGCCGGCGGCGTCGGAGCCGTCGTGGAGGAACGGCTCGTACCCCAGGCCGGTGAAGTACGCGCGCAGTTCGTTCTCGTCGAGCCCGGACAGGATGGAGGGGCCACCCATTCGCAGGCCGTTGGCCAGCACGACGGGCAGTACGGCGCCGTGCAGTCCGGACCCGAACAGCGCCCGCCGGGCCGTCCAGGCGGCCGCGGCGGCGCCGGTCTCCAGCTCTCCGTCGCCGAGCAGCGCGACCACCAGGCGGTGCGGGGCGTCCAGGACCATGCCCTGCGCGACGGCGAGCGCCGGCCCGAGCTGGCCGCCGGTGTAGCGCACGCCGGGGATCAGCGGGGTGATCTCCCCGCCGTAGGCGCGGGTGTGGGGGAAGCCCGCGGCGAGGGCGCGCATGTCGTCGGCGGACCAGCCCGGTCCGTTGCCCGTCAGGGTGAGGGTCTTCGTCAGGTAGGCGTGGGCGAGCGCCGACGGCCCGGCATGCCCGGCGCCATGGACGATGAGGATCTCGCTGCCCGGGGGACGTCCGGCGGTGAGCGGCCCCAGGTGAGCGAGCATGAAGTTCACCGGCGGGCACACCCCCCAGTGCCCGCTCGGCGCCTCCTTCACGTCCTCCACCCGCAGCGGCCAGGCGGGCAGCACGTTGTCGTTCAGGTACAGCTGCGCGGCGCACAGGTAGTTCAGCGCCCGCCACGCGGCCGTCACGGCCGCGTCCGGCACACTGGCCGCGGCGTGCGCGGCGGCCTGGCTCCAGTCGGAGAAGTCGCCCGGGCCCGCCACGGCGGCGGACCCGGGGAGCCGGGCGGTCTTGGTCACCGTGCCGCCCCCTTCCGGGCGGCGACCGCGTCCACGGCGGCGGTGACCCGCCCGGCCCGGATCTCCTCCGTGCCGGCCTCGGTGATCAGGTGGAGGATCTGCGCCTGCTCGTGAGCGGGCACCGCGCTCCAGTCCAGCCCGGCCCGCTCCAGGGCGGCGGCCAGGTCCTCGGGCACGCTGCGCGGGGCGCGGTCCCGCACGCCCCGCACCGTCAGCGGCACTCCTGTCACACCGTCGGTGACGGCCGCGTACGGCACCGCGGCCTGGCCGCGTAGCGCGTAGGCGACGACGGTCTTGGAGCTGCCGGTCGGGAAGGTGACGCGCAGCTGGGCGCCGCGCTGGCCGACCGGCCCGTGGCAGGGCAGCAGCAGGAAGTCCCGGCCGCCGATCCGCTCCGGCCGGGCCACGACATGGACGACGTCGGACGCGGCTGGCAGCGGGACCAGGACCATCGGATCCGGCCCCGCCAGGTCGGGCTCGGACGGGAGGGGCGGTCGGGTGACGGCGATGATGCCGCCCTGGCCGCCCCCAGCGCGCCGCGCCGCCTTGTGAGTGAACAGCGTCCGGTCCACCGCCGCCAGCAGGGAGTCGGTGAAGGCGTGCTTCCAGCTCCGCTCCCGCTCGGCGGGCAGGTCGCCGGCGGTGACGAACATCAGGGCGAAGGAGACCGTCACCGGCAGCACGGCGCCGAGCCGGTCCCTCAGCACTCCGAGGGCTTGGTGGAACTGAGCGGCGTCGTCCACCACGGCGGCGAGGATCACCTCGTCGCCGCCGAAGGTCGCCGCACATCCGGAGTCGAAGGGCTGCTCGCGGAACCACGCGCGGGTCGTCGCCCCGACGGTCGCCATGACCTCGTTGCCGGCCAGGTGGCCGTACGAGGTCAGGTTGGTGGAGTTCGTCCGCTCCACGTGGTCCTTCAACCCGTCGACGTCCCCGATCGCCAGCGCCACCAGCCGTCCCTCGTCCAGCGCGGCGGCCAGGCAGCGCGGGATGTGGCTGTGGAAGTCGGGGAACGCGACCAGGCCGGTGACCGCGTCCTCGCGGCTGCCCTCGCACCAGGTGCGCAGCGGCATTTGACTGGGGTCGAACAGTGGCACGGACGAGGTCAGCGGGTCGTGGACGGGGGGCGCTGCCGGGTGGGACGTACGGGACGGCTCCATCAGCCGGCCACCTCCGATGTGATCGTCTCCGCCGCAGCCTGGGCGGGCAGCAGCAGAGGGAGGGTGTTGAGGGAGTGCAGGCGCAGCGTGAGGGCGGTCGGCGTCAGTGGGCCGATCGTGTGGTGCCGGTCCACCCAGGCCGTGTGCCAGCCGGCCGCCGCGGCCCCGTGAACATCGGCGTTCATCGAGTCGCCGACGTGCAGCAGCTCTCCCGGCAGCAGCCCGCTGGCCTGCTCGACGGCGGCGAACGCCTCCGGCTCGGGCTTAATCGCGCCGGTGCGCGCTGAGTAGAAGACGCCGTCCAGCAGCTCGCGGAACGCGGGAGGATCCTGCTCGGGCACTGAGGAACCCAGCGAGTTGGTCATGGCGTACAGGGCGTAGCCCCTCGCCCGCAGCTCGGCGAGCATGTCCGGCACGTCCGGGTACAGCTGCGGTTCCTCGGCCCGGCTCCGGGCCCGCTCCAGCACCTCGGTGAGCGGCCCGGTGAGCCCGGGCCGCCCGAAGCCGGCCGCGAGTTCGTGCGCCAGGTCCTGCGGGGTGACCAGACGACGCTTGGCGCTCCGCCCCATCAGGGCGCGGGCCTCCTCCAAGGAGATGCCGAGGACCTCGGCGACCTGGCCGGTCGTCGCCACCGGCTCCGGGCGCACCAGCGTGCCACCCATGTCGAAGCAGACCGCCCGCACCCCGGCCCACATCACCCGGCCGCTCACGACCCGACCTCCCACGCCGGGAGAGGCGAGGAGGTGACCGGCAGCGGGGCGAGCCCGGCCCCGGGGCTCGACGGCAGCAGCCCCGCCTCCACGACGACCGGCTCAGTGAACACTTGCTGCCGCAGCGGCTCCAGCGTCAGGTGCCACTCGACCGCGGGGACCTTGTCCCTGCAGCACGCGGCGGCCAGCGCGAGCGCCGCCCACAGCCGGTCGCCGTGCGGGAACGTCGCCATCCCCAGATCGGCGGCGACCTCGACGGTGTGCAGGGAACGGGCCAGCCCGCCCGACCAGCCCGGGTCGGTCTGCCACACGTCCACCGCCCCGCCGGCCAGCAGCCGCATCTGCTCGTGCTCGTCGACCGCGTGCTCACCAGCGGCCATCGGCACCCCGACCCCGGCCGTCCGCACCCTGCCCCAGGCGAAGCCGCCCGGCTCCAGCAGCTCCTCGGCGAACGCGACCTCCAAGTCGGCCAGTACGGGCATCAGTGCCAGGGCCTCGTCCAGCCGGCACCGGCGCAGCCCGTCAACCATGAATCGGCCTTCGCCCGCCGCTTCCCGCAGCGCCCCCAGCACCCGGGCGACGGCCCGCGGCCCCTGGCGCAGCAGCTCCTTGGTGAGCGGCCACTTCTGCCCCCAGAACCCCTGCTCGGCGATCCACGCCGCCGCCTTCACCGCATCCGGGTGAGCCGGGTCCAGGCCGAGCGCGGACGCGTACGCCGGCACCCGGGCTCGCACCGTGCCGCCCAGCAGCTCCGGCACCGACCGCCCCGAGGCCCGCGACGCCAGATCCCAGCACGCCAGCTCGACCGCCGAGGCCGCCTGACGGGCGTGCGCCCCCTGCTGGTGCCGCCCCGCCCGCGGCCGGTAGACGAGCTTGCGCGGCGCCGCCGCGTCGTGCCCGACGAGCCCGTCGGCAAGGGTGTCCACGACGAGCCGCGCCACGCCCTCCCCGACGGGCGCGTGCCAGCCCGAGACCCCGTCGCCGACCACCTCGATCGCGAACCGCGTCCGGTGCTCCGGCCACGACGGACCCGCCGGGGCCACAGCCACCGCGGCCACCGCGTCCGGCAACCCCTCCGGCAGGCCGGCCGGCTGCCCGGCCACCGGCCACACCCGCACCGCCCGCACCACCGTCACGGCCCCGCCGTCCCGCGCGGCCATCAGATCCGCGCCCCGGTCAACTGCTCACCGGCGAACGTGTACGCCCACGGCGAGCGGTAGTTCTGCCACCACTGCGGGCGCAGTTCCGTCTCAGCGAACAGCTCCTCGACCGCTCGGCGCATCGTCAGGTTCCACTCGATCGTGTCCGACCCCGGAGTGCGGTAGACGTCCATGTAAGGGTTGTGGGCCTGGAACGTCTGGAACCGCGGGAACGTCGTGGTCACCGGCACCAGCCGCTTCAGGTTCTCCACGGCCTCCTCGATCGGGTCCAGGCCCACGATGTAGGTGAAGTCCGTGGTGATGCCCCGCTCCTTCGCTCCCCCGAGCGTGGCGACCATCTGGTCCACCGTCAGCGCGGCCTTGGACTGCTTGAGGATGTTCGCCCGGTTGGTGAAGCACTCCACCGTCAGCGTCAGGTGGAACGGGCCGAGCTCGGCGGCCCGGTCCAGGCCCGCCTCGCTGGTGAGCACCGACGACAGGAAGTGCAGGGTCCCCTCGCAGTCGGTGCTGCGCATCGCGGCCCGCACACCCTCCAGATGCTCCAGGGCCAGGTGCTCGTGGAGGAAGCAGCCGGTGCACACCGTGACGGTCTCGACCCCCGACAGGTCTGCCATGCCGGAGTTCGCCGCGAGGGTGGCGAAGTAGCCGGGCAGGTCGAGTTCGCGGATCGCCGGGTCCGAGGCGCCCTCCAGGGTGTTCGGGCAGAAGGTGCACCCGACGCACTGGGAGCGCTGGTTCGAGTTCAGGGTGAGCATCTTGGTGCCGTTGCGCCAGTAGCCCAGCACGGCGTCGTCGTCCTCGATGCCGACGACCGTGCCGACCCGCTCGCCGTGCAGCCGCAGCTCGTGCTCGTCGATCTCGAAGGGCGAGTCCTCGCGGCCCAGGGAGAGGATCAGGTACGACGGGTCGTCCGGCCGCGAGTCCAGCTCCAGCCGAAAACGCATCCGCGGCTTGTCCAGCGACGAGCGCGCCCCGCAGCTGTTCAGCGCGAGGAGCAGTACGTCCTCGCGGTTGATCTTCCACTCACGGGCCAACTCTTCCAGGTGACTGACGGATTCGAGCATCGGCTTCCCTCTCTGGTGTCTGGTGTCTGGTGCAGCGAGCTCACCCGCCGTGACGGTCGTCATGCCATGACCTCCGGCGTCGCCGTGTGACGCGCCTGACCGCGGAGGAAGATCTGCAGGAGGAGGCGGCGCTCGTCCTCGGGTACGTCCTCCTGGCCGCCGCCGAGGGCCTCGCGGCCGTGGCAGCACAGGTGCTGGTTGGCGATGAGCAGGTCGCCTCGCCCGAGCAGGAACCGGCGCTTCCCGGTGATCAGTTCGCGCTCCAGGGCCCGGGCCGCCTTGATGTACGGGTCGGCGGGATCGGTGTCCGCGAGCATCTTGGCCGTGAACCGGACGAAGCCCTCCGACGGCGGCAGGCCGTCGAGGATCGGGAACGGCTGCCGCTCATCCCCGACGCCCGTGAGCTCGAAGAACGACCCGTCGACGTACTTCGGGTGGGTCAGCAGCTCGGCGTCGGCATAGCCGAGCCGGTCCACGGCGCGGCGGACCTGCGAGACCAGGCTGTGGCCCTGGCCTCTGGGATCGGGGCGGACGCACAGCTGGGCGATGTAGTCCGGCGGGAGCGTGGAGTTCGCGACGTCGATATGCATCGGGGCGATGGCGAGGTTGGTGCTCAGCGGCTGCCACAGCGGCCAGCGGTCGAAGACCCGCAGCGGCGTCGTGATCAGGGAGAGCAGCGCGGTCACTGCCCGCAGGCCGGCCTCCTCGGAGTCGGCCGCGTTGAGCAGCTCGGCCAGCTCGAGGACCGCGAAGCCCTCGCCCGCGGGGGCGCCGATCAGCTGGTGGCAGGCCGTGGTGAACTCGGCGAGGCGGGGCATGCCGGCCAGCACGCCGTGGTACCGCGCGGCGGTCTCGGGCGAGAGCAGCCCGTCGTCACCGAGCCGCCACTCGGGAAGGGCGGCGGCCTGCCGGGCGAGGTCGGCGACGAGCTCCTTCGGCAGGGTCACCCGGTACTCGGGCACGGACATGGAACGGGACGTCATGAAGCACCCCTCTTGGGAATCAGCGGATGGGATACGGATACGGGTGGTCGGTGCGGGCAACAGCGACCCAGATGATTAGCAGGATCGGTACGACAAGGACCGCGAACTGGAACCAGCCAAAGCCGTAGCGCCGGAGCAGCCGACAGGGTGGCGGAAGGCCCAGCGGGACCGGTCGAGCCGTCGCCGGGGGATCATGGCTTTGGGCGCCGAGATCATCGGTGCCTGCGCTTCGATCCCGCCGCCGGCTGAGGGCTGGCCGCCGTGTCCTTGGGAGCCGCCGTGTTTTCGGGAGAGGATCTGTCCCGGCGGTGCCGTCGCAGATCGGCGAGGGAATCCGGCGTCGAGGCGAACGCGCCCGTCTTCTCCAGCCAGCCCATGAACGAGTCGTGCTCCTCCGGGTGAAACCAGAGCGTCACCATCGACGGCGCGACGATCCCCTCGGCCCGTCCCTCCTCTACCACTGTGAGTACCTTCGGCCACTCGGGGCGGTCCGCCCGACTGGAAAGCACGGCGGACCGGTCGACGTAGGTCGCCGCCACGGTCCAGCCGCGCGTCTTCACGTACCGGAGCACGTGCCGTAGCGCCCGCTGGGGCTGTGCCTTCGGGGCGGCGGCTCCGGGAGAGAGGCACGCGTACACGACGACCCGAGCGCCGGGCGGGACTCGCCACGACGGGGCCTTGACCGCCTGGCTCATGCCGCCCGGCCCCGGTTCGTCGGAGAGGGCTTCCGCATGACCGGGAAGACGCACCACGCGACGGTGCCGTCGTCGGTGAACCCCCAGCTGCCGCCGAGCTCCGTCACGAGCGCGTCCACCAGCCACAGGCCGCGCCCCTGCTCCGCCTCGGCCCCGGCCCGCCTGGGTCTCGGTACCTCGGACGGCGAACCGTCGTCGACCTCCAGGCGGACCTCGTCGCCCATGCGCCGCATGCGCAGGCCCACGGAATCGCTCGTCCCGTGGACGATCGCGTTGCCGACGAGCTCCGAGATCACCACCTCGGCGGAGTCGACCCGAGCCTCAGGCACCCGGCACGCGTTGCGCAGCCAGGCCGTCCCGATCCGCCGCGCCTGAGAGACCCGCGAGGTGTCGCGGACGAAGGAGACGTCCATGGGCGACAGCGCTATGCGCGCGCCGCCGCCGGCCGTGGGGATGCCACGGCAGCCCATGAGGCTCGTGGTGATGACCGAGGTGGGAACCGAGGACGCCATTGCCCAGCCTTTCCGCATGTCGGACCCTGGTGGCGAGGCGTGGCCGTGAGGCCGCGCCGTCGCGGTCACCGAACGATGACGGCGGGCCGACGGACTTTCCTACAGTCCCGATCTCGTCGTTCCGGCCCCCGGCGGGTCCTGCCGTGGTCTTCTGGGACTCGGGTGCGTCCTGCCCGGCCGCCGGGCGGGTAGGTGATCGACAATCGCCTCGTACAGGCGGAGGGCCTGACGGCGTCCATGCGAAGGGGGGCACGGTGGGCGACAGACAGCTGACGGTGTTCGGCAGGCTCGTACGGGAACGCGGCTGGGGATACGCACGGTTCGGCCGCGAGTTCCGCAAGGTCTGCGCCGACCTGCGCCTGGACGACGTCACACCACAGCGCAAGCAGTACGACCGGTGGCGCACGGGACAGATCAAGGGTGTGCCACGCGCCGAGGCGTGCGAGGCACTCGAGGGCATGTTCCCGGGCTGGACGGCCGAGAAGCTGCTCGCCTTAGCAGAGCCCTCGCCGCTGGTAGCGACCGCCGACGCCCCACCGACACGCACCGAGCAAGAGCCGAAGCACGCGTCCGAGACAGGGGCGAACGTGCTCCTGGAGGAGGACGAGATGAAACGGCGAACCCTGATCCGCGGGCTTGTCGTCGGAACGACCCTCGGCATCACCGAGGCGGCCCTGGAGGTCATGGCCGCCGCACGACAGCGCATGGACCTGGCGCTCGAATCGTCGGCCGTCGGGCCGGCGACCCTGGAGCGCTGGGAGACCACAGCCTTCGAGTACGCGCACGCCTACCAGACCGTGCCACCGCACCGGCTCCTCGCTGACGTCCTCGCCGACTTCACCGAGGTGCAGCGACTGCTGGAACAGCGGCAGCCCATCCGCTACCGCCGACGCCTCTGCCGGGTCGCAGCCCAACTCGCCGCCCTGGCCGGGATCTTCACCTCCGCCCTCGGCGCCCACCGCGAGGCCCGAGGCTGGTTCCACACCGGACGCCTCGCCGCCTCAGAGGCCGGAGACAACCAGCTCGAAGGAGCGCTGACCGTACGCTCAGCCATCGTCTCCCTCTACTACGGCACCCCCGCCTCCGCCCACGAACAGGCCGCCCGAGCACGCCACATCCTGGGCGACACCATCGGCCCCGCCACCACTCGCGGCCTCCTCGTCGAGGCCCGGGCACTCGCCCGCATGGGACGTGGGGACGAGGCGCTGCCGCTGCTGCGCCAGGCCGAGGACGCCTTCGGTCGGCTGACCGCCGAGGACCGCGACGACCCCTCATTCGGCCACACCGAGCGGCAGTTCCTCTGGCACCTCGGCAACGCGTGGACGCACCTGGGACGCAACGAGGACGCCTGGCAGGTCCAGCGCCGCGCCCTCGACCTCTACCCGCCCACCGAGTACCTCGACCCGACCCTGATCCGCCTGGACCGCGCGACCTGTCTCGCCCGCGGAGGTGAGCCGGAGGAGGCGTACCGCACCGCCGCACAGGCCCTGACGGTACTGCCGGACGAACATCGCACCGGCATGGTCATGAAGTACGCGACCGACTTCAGCCGCGCCGCTGGACACGCCCAGCTGCCCGCCGGCAAGGAGTTCGCCGAGCTGCTGCGAACCTGAGCCGAGCTACCGGCCGATAACAGGATTGACGAGGGAGCCGATCCCGGAAACGTGAACCGCAACCTCGTCGCCGGGGACGACCGGGCCCACCCCGGCCGGCGTGCCGGTCAGAAGCACATCACCCGGTTCCAGCGTGACCGCTGCCGTGATGTACGCCAGTAGGGAAGCGACCGGATGCAGCATGGTGTCCGTACCGGCCGACTGCCGCTCCTCGCCGTTCACCTCGCAGCGCACGACGAGCTTCGTCGGGTCGAGGTTGGTGGTGATCCACGGGCCGAGCGGGCAGAACGTGTCGAACGCCTTCGCCCAGGATGGCTGCCCGTCCTCCCGTTGGATGTCCCGGGCGGTCACGTCGTTGGCGCAGGTGTAGCCGAAGACGTACTCCAGCGCCTGCTCGGCGGGGACATCTCGGGCCGTACGGCCGATGACCACGGCGAGCTCGGCCTCGTAGTGCACCTCGTGTGACTGGTCCGGGTAGCGGATCGGCTCCCCGGGGCCGATCACGGCGGACGGCGGCTTGAAGAAGAGCCGGGGTACGGCCGGCGTGTCCAGGCTCAACTCGGCGATGTGGTCGGCGTAGTTCCGGCCGACCGCCACGATCTTCCCCGGGCTGACCGGGGCGAGCAGCCGTACGTCGTGGAGCGGAACGCGGCGGCCAGTGGCCTCCGCCGTTCCCCTCACCGGATCGGCGCTCAGCACCTCCAGGACGTCGCCCCCGTCCTCGGCGATGAGGCGCCCGTGAAGGACGTCGCCCTTCCACTCGAACCTGGCCAGCCGCTGCGATTCACCCGTCAGCCTCATGCCTGAACCGTACCGGCGCGCCAGGGTATGGCGGCCTTTCTCGGACAGGCCCGGGAGGACCATCGGCCCGGTCGCGGTCAGAAAGCGCGGAGGTACACCCGGGCTTGCTCGGGGTCCAGGTTCTCGATGTAGATCTCCATCCACGCGACGTCGCGACGTCGGTAGTCCTTGACACACGGCGGGCAGACACCGGTCCAGAGTGCGTCTTTGAGTGTTTTCGGCTCTGCGATTCCAAGGTGCTCGAAGAGTTCGGACTCTTGTGTCGACTTGATGCCCCATGGCGCCAGCGGCTCTTCGGAGTGCAGGTCCTTGGCGACCTGGGCCGCAGTGGCCTTGCCGGTACGGAAGGAGAGGATGTACTCGTCTTCGCGGGGGTTGACCTGCACGGCACCCTTCACGTCCGTGGCGCCCTTGGGGATGTGAATTTTCATGAACGCGGCCGCTTCGGTGGCGCCGGCACCCTTCTCCCAGTACGGATAGGTACTCTCGCGCGTAGCGCTACCGGGGGCCCCGGTCGAGCAGGACGTGAGAACCAGCGCGGAGATCAGCGCGACGAAGAGGCTTCCACGCGTCTTGTGTCGCACGTCACTGGTTCTCCTCGTCGCCCCGCAAGACGCCCCCTCGGCCGCCCGATCGGCCAGGGTCGGCAGGGTTCACGGTAGGGCTCGCGTCGCTGTTCAAGTCGTGCGTCTTGGCTACAGAGTGTGACTGTCCGAGTGCATCGCTAGGCTCCCGCCATGACCAGCGATCTCGGATTCACCTGCACGTGCTGCGGCAGCCACCACGGCGAGCTGCCGATGAACTACTCCGCCACCGCCCCCTACGTCTGGGACCCGAGTTTCGCCGACGCCCCCGACTGCCTGCTCTCCTCGGATCAGTGCGTCATCAAGGCGAAGCACTACTTCGTCAAGGGCCTGATCGAGATACCGGTCATCGGCAGCGACGAAGTCTTCTCCTGGGGTGTCTGGGTCTCCCTCAGCCGAGAGAACTTCTCCCGGGCGGCCGACCTGTGGGACACGCCCGGACGCGAGTCGGAGAAGCCGTACTTCGGCTGGCTCACCACCGAGCTGCCGATCTACTCCCCCAGCACCATCAACCTGAAGACCCATGTCCACACCCGCCCGATCGGCGAGCGGCCCCTGGTCGAGCTCGAACCGACCGAGCACCCGCTCGCCGTCGAGCAGCGCACCGGCATCACCCACGACCGCGTCCGCGAAATCGCCGAAGCCCTGTTGCACGGCACCGGCCACGAATCCGGATGACGGCCGAGGCAGCACGGACCTAGCGTTCCGTGCATGACATCCCCGGACGGCGACCTCGACGACAAGCCCGGCGTGACCATCCGCTGCCAGGACAACTCGTCCGTGGGCGTGACGTTCTGCGACCGGTTCAGCTTCGACCGGGACTCCGTCCACTACGCCGTCGAAGCCTGGGCACCCGGCCTGACCGCCCGTGTCAACGAAGTGGTCGCCTGGATCTGGGACAACGACCTCACCACGTTCCTGGAGGAGCTGACAGCGGACTACCGGGGCTGGGAGGGCGAACGGACCTGGCACACCATGGACCGCGACCTCGCCGTCTCTGCCGTCTTCCGCTCCGGCGGATACATCGGCCTGACCTGGACCATTCGCCCCTGGCGGAGCGCGGCGGGCGACTGGAGCACCTCGGTCACCACGTGGCTGGAGGCCGGAGAGCAGATGTCATCCCTCGCATCCGATGTCCGGCACTTCCTCGCCGGGGAGCGCACCGTCCTACCGCCAGGTCAATGACGTCTGGGTCTGCCTCCTGAAACGCAACACGGCAGCGATCACGACGACGAGGAAGGCGAGTTCAGCAACATGGTCGGCTCTTGGGACGTAGCTCAGGCTGGGGTGTTCACGAGTACCGCTGACCCGGTGGGACAGAAGCGGTTGAAGATCGCTTCCCAGTTGACCGAAGATCGTTTCCCGCTGATGGGACGGCCACTCGATATGGAGTGGAGTCAGGGCGGCTACGCAAGGCAGAGTGGCGTGGTGACTGAGCTGTGGGCGCACGCGCTGACCTGGGCGGAAGTGGATCCGTCGCGGCATCCGTTCGAGCTGGACGAGGATGCGGCCAAGACACTGACCGGGCTTGTTGTTCCCCTGCTGCCCAGCTCCGAGGCCGCCGAAGAGCACCGCTGGCACTCGCTGGTCCCCGTCACCGAGTTCCTGGTGGACCGGTACGGCCGGTGGGCCTGCGGGTGGAACTGGTCGGTAGGCGAGGGCGACACCGACGGCGGGATCGTCGGCGCGTGGTGCTGCACCGCCCATTCAGTGACGACGGCGGACGAGACCGCTCCTCTGGTTGTCGCCAGCCTGCTTGAGTGGCGTGACTGGTTGGAGGATCTGACGGAGCGCTTTGCCGCGTTGGCGCCGCCGTCGCACTCGACGGGGGCCACGGTCGATCCCTGGCATTGGGAGCGGGCATGCACGCGGTTGGTCACCCTGGTAGCCGACCGGACGCAGGCCGAGAGCGGCTGGTACGGACACTGTGAGCAGGTGCTCGGCTGGTTCCTCGCCTACAACGACGTCGAAGAGGAGCGAGCCGGCGAGATTGTGGAGAGCGCGATCGGCGGCCGGTTCGGCAGTTGGATCGCGCCGGACGTGACGGTGGTCGACGCGGTGAGTTCCCAGTTCGCCCGGGCCGTGGGCGAGACCGAATGATGTCCGCCCCTGGCCGCCCGACGGACGCCCTCACCGACTGGGTGCGCATCCGTCCGCAGATCTCATGGCCGTGTTGGAGCGGTGCCCACCTCAGCCATGGAGCATCGCACCGAGACGCCTTCAGGGACTTCTTCAACGCGACCCGCGGCAGCCGCGATACCGAGGGAACCACCAGGGTCCTGGAAGCCCTCGATCTGGCCCTGGCAGACGCGAAGAGGGGCGATCGGTTGACGTTCACTCTCATGGCCGACTGGCAGCAGACCATGCTAGGCGAGGGCGTGGCTGCCTTCCGTACGATGCCCGCTTTCTCCAAGGGAGGACGAGAGCGCTACGGCATTGCAACGGGCACGCGGGCGAGGTTCGAGCAGTGCCTGTCAGAGAGCACTCAACCGGACCTGCCGCTCCCTTCACGCGCCGCACGAACCTACCTCGACATCCTCTTCTTCCATCCGTTCAAGGACGGCAACGCCCGCGCGGCGATGCTGGCGCTGGCCTTCGTCCTGGCCCGCGAAGGAGCAACGATCGACCAGGTGCACCCGCTCCAGACCACTCGCTGGGCCGACGACGCGGAGGGAGCGGCCGATCTGGCAGTGCTGCTCGGCATCCTGATCAACGCGGCACAGCGCCGCCCGTCCCACGGGAGGCAGTCATGACCGAACGCGACGTGCTGCTCAACGAGCTCGCACAGGGGCTGCGCCCGATGTCAGAGGGCATCGGATGGTTCGACGTCCTCGGCCAGGAAGAGCAGTCCGAGGTGCTGCTGTTCCTGCGCCATCACTGCGTCCAGGCGCGCGCCGTCAGTAAGGACGCACCGGAGAGCATCCGCCGTGCCGGGCTGCGCCCGACGCATACACCCGCAGTGCTGATCTCACGAGGCCGGATCGACGAGCAACTGGGAAAGATCGCCGGTCTCGCACCTCTCGACGAACGCCGCAAAGCCTTCCGGCTCCTGATCTCAGTACTCGCGATCGCCGATGCACGGCGCCGCGAACGCGACTGTTCAGGCGGATGTAGTCACTGGTGGCACAAGCTGTCTGACGCAGGCTGATCGCTGACAACAAGGCTCCCAGAGCAGTCATTGAGCGACCCTGAAACGGCGAAGATCCCGCCCCGATGTTGCGACCGGGACGGGATCGCGTCACTGCTCTTGAGCTCACTCGAGAGTAGGCGTCTACGCGGTGTTCACCAGCGCTCCTGTCCTGCCGGAATGAGCGGCCTCAGCCTCGTTCCCTGCTTTCGGCTGCCTGGGCTGCTCGTCGCCGCACTGACAACTATCGGTTGCGGCCTACATCACCGAGCACTCCGGCCACCTATTGGCGTTGCTGTCCGATCAGGTCGAGATAACGCTGGTATTTGGCGTCCGCGTGCTTCTTGTCATGAATGAGACTCCCCTCCTCCATGCGGTAGCTGCGGTTGCGGTCGCCCCTGAAGGAAAGCCAGTTGAAGCTCGTGGTCACCCACACGTCGTCGAAGACCAGCACCTTGGCGTGGGTGCTCCGGAGGCGGGAGAACACGAACTTGTCAGGGTAGCGCGCGGCAAGGTTCTCGAGCCGCCGGATGGCAATGGGATCCGACTTGGTGTCGTTCTCCTCATAGCCGTAGGCAATGTCCACCCGGACCCCGCTGCGGAGACGATTCTCGAGCTTGCTCAGGAACTCGGTGGTGATAATCGCCTGCTTGATCCACGGCGAGATGATCAAGATCCGGTTCTGGGCATGGGTGAGTGCCTCGTCGAGGACGTCGGGGTGCTCGAACACGCCGATCGCCCGGATCTCCGGCTCCGCCGACGCGGGCTCGGAAACAGTGGCGGACAACGGGCTCGACGAACTGAGCTGTGCCGCGGCTCGCTCGGCGCGTCGCTGGGTGACCTCACTGAGCGGGACACGGACCTGCTCGAGCTCGGGCTCGAGAATCGGCCGCTCGGGCGCGGGCTCCACGGTGATACCGAGTGCCTTCGCCCCGCCGGCCGTGATCAGCGCGAGCTCGTGCGCGTGACTGAGCTCGCCATCGACGACGACGCCCAGTTCGATGTCGGTGCGATCGGGGTTCGAGTAGACGAGGATCTTAGCCGGGACCACCCGACGGGCCCTGGTCTGCGTGATGCCTCTAACCTGGAGCACTTCACGGTCGTTGTTGCCGCGTTCCCGGAGTAGAGCGTTGATGTCTGCGGCCGAGATGTCGCCCGACTCGACCGGTCCGCTCTTGGCGGCGGGCAGGAGGATCATGTCCTGCTCCTCGGCCTGACCGCGGGATATGACGGTGTGCCGGTCGTAGGGCCTGGCCTTCCACAGCAGCTGGTCGTAGACGAGCGGTTGCTCGACGCGTACAGGAGTGATCGCGGCCAGTTCGCGGGCAGTCTGCTCTCCCCGTCCAGTCAGGCGCAGGTTCCGGCCGGCCGGGTCTGCCCCTGCGAGGGGCCGGGCGTACGTGAGGTAGTCGTCCGAGAAGTGCTGGGCCACGGTCTGGGTGACCATGCGCTCGGGTACGCCCAGGAGGCCGGAGATGGCCTGCTCGGTGGTGACCTTGTTGTTGACCAGGCGCAGGACGAACTCGTCGAGCAGTGGCAGCCGCTTCCGGTCCTGCGCAAGGACATCGGCGGTAACGAGAGCCACAGGCAGAGCGGCGTCGACAACGGCGACGAGCTCCAGGCCGGAGCGGGCATCGTCGAAACGGACCGCGAGGAGGCTGTCGGGGCTGAAGTCAGGCATCGCGGATCTCGCACTCCTCGGGGTGGTGACGCATGTAGTCAAGTACGTCGCGCAGGGCACCGGGCGTGCTGCGACAGAAGGCCGCGTCGCCGACGACGGTGAGGCCGAAGCGGGCACGGGAGAGAGCCACGTTGATGCGCCTCCAGTACGGCTGGCCGAGGAAGCCGAACTCCGAACGGGTGTTACTCCGGGTGACTGAGAAGACCGCGAGGTCGCATTCGCGACCTTGAACGGCGTCGACAGAGAGCACTTCGACGGTGAGGTACTTGAGCTTGGCGTAGGTCAGCTGGCGGTCCAGCTCTTCGACCTGACGGCCGTACGGGGCGATGAGCAGAACGTCGAGCTTCCGGCCGTCCGGAACCTTGATGACGTTCTTACCGATGGCCTGATCGATGACCTCCAGACGGCGCACGGCCAGCTGGGCTTCGACGCGGTTGGAGATGCTGGTCTGTGTCGCACTGCGCTCAGACTCACGACGGCCGGGAAGTTTCGACGTATCGAGCCAGGTGACGGGCTTGCCGACGATCTCGTAACCGGGCAACGCGTGGTCGTTCAGGGAGAGGAGCTCGTCGCGGTAGAAGCAGCTGGAGATCAGCTTCCCGATGGCCGGGGTCATGCGGTACTGCTCGCGCAGCATGTGTCGGACCGGAAACTCGGTGTTGCGGACGAGATGCTCGAAGAGCGTGGTGGTGACCAGCTCGGGGACGAGCTGGTGGTCGGCCATGATCTTGGGGTCGCGCAGCAGGTCCTCGTCGACCGGGGGCAGCTGCGCGGTATCTCCCACCAATACCCAGCGCTTGGCCCTGGCGAGAGGGACGAGCGCTTCGGTAGCGGTGGCCTTGGACGCCTCGTCGAAGATGCACAGGTCGAATTCCAGGTCACGGGCGGCGGGGTGACCGAGGAAGCCCAGCGCGGTGCCGGCGACGACCGGACAGGTGCGCAGGAACGCGGTGATCAGGTTCTGGTCGGTTCCGATGCGCTGCAACCACTCGCCCTGGAGGCGGAGCAGCCGCATGAGTTCCTGGCCGGAGGACCCCGGAGCGTCCATGAGCAGCAGCTCGACCGCGTCGCGGGCCTCGGCGGCGCTCAGTTCCTCACGGAGGGTGATCTCGCCGGCGAGCAAGGGCTGGACGGCGGTGAAGAGCTCACGGCGCTGCTCGACGAGCTGGTCACGACGGTCCCGGGCCGAGACCAGCTCCTCACCGAGCTCGCGGGCGGACGTGGTGCGGTCCGGTGCCGGCCGGTCCGTGAGCTCGTCCAGCGTCCGGGTGACGTGGGCGAGGTCGGCCGCGACGGAGGCCAGCTCCTCCAGCATGAGCGCGGCCTTGAGGCGCCGGCCATTCAGGTTCTTAAGGGCGGCGATCTCGTCGAGGTAGCGCTCAGCCCGGGTGCGGACCTGCTGGGTCCACCGCTTCACCTGCTTGTCGAGGAGAAGCGGCTGCACATTGGCGGCGACGCGCGGGTCATCGGGGCGGCCGAGGCGTACCAGCCCGCCGATGCCGGCGTCCTCGATGCGCTTCAACGCGTTGTCGATGGCGATGTGGGTCTGGCTGACGATCAGGATGCGGGCATGCGGGTCGCGCTTGAGAGCCTGCTCGACGATCTCCGCGATGACGGTCGTCTTGCCCGTTCCTGGCGGGCCTTCGACCAGCAGCATGTCCTGGCTTCCAAGCGCGTGGGCGACGACCTCGCGCTTGCTCCTGTCGAGATCGGTGCGGGACCAGTGGGTGATCTCCGCCGGCGGCCGGACCGTGATGACCGCAGGTTTCTCGATGATCTCGCGCAGGGCCGGGTTCGTCGTCTGACCCGCCGCAACGTTGGTCAGGGCGTCGCGCTGCCGGTTCAGGGCGTTCTGGCTGGGGCCGAGGTAAGGCAGGAGGACACCCCTGCCGGGAAGGACGGTGTCAGGGCGCCGGAAGCGGACGGTAAGGGTGTCATCGGTCTGAGCGGTGACCTCGCCACGGTCGAGAGGCCGGGTGTAGGAATTGGTGGCCACGGACCATTCCTCACCGACCAGGGTGGCGGTGGTGGGCATGGCCAGGCGGAAGACCCGGTTGCGCCCGCTCCCCGTGACGCGCTCGTACTCGAGGTTCTGCCGGCCGCCAGCCGCGACCTCCTCGCGAGCCTCGAGCAGCCGGCGCCAGCCTCCGAAGAGATCGCCCAGGTGCTGATCCCTGTCGGCCCGGGCTGCTTCCTCACGTCGGACCAGATGCTCGTCCAGTCGCTCGAGAAGGAAGGTCAGGCCGTCGTAGGCGGGGTCCTCACCGGGATCGTCGAAGGTCCAGGTGAGGACCGGGCCGATCGGCGCCGACCGCTCACGCCGCTTGGCCATCCACTCCTCGCCCCTGGCATCGGCCGCGACGATCACACACCGGTCGCTCTGGTTCTCGTCCTCGACGAGCCGGAGGAACCAGGAGCGCCCGAAGACCCGCAGGGTGCCCTGGTCGATCTCGTCCGTCTTCGGATTGTGCCCGTAGTCAGCGTGGACGGTACCGGCCAGGTCGGCGAGGACCTCGGACTTCGCCACGTCCCAGTCCGGCTCCGTACCAGCAGGAACGTTACTCAGGGTTTCGGCCGCACGGCGGGTCAGTTTGAGCCATACGAAGTTGCTGCGGCGGGCCTGCTGGTCGTGGCAGACCCGCTCGGCCTCGAGCAGACGCTGTTCGAGCACGGTCGCGTTCGCAGGACGCTTCCTGGGGTCGAAGTCGATACAGGACCGCAGGATCGAGCGGACCTCCGTGTCGAGATCAAGCTCGGCGAGGACCTCCGCGAGATCGGGATAGTCCCGCGCCTTGCCGCCCGAGAGGACCTGGATGGCGAGGACACCGTATCCGTAGACGTCCCGGACGTAGGGGATCGTGTCTTCCTGCTCGGGCGGGGCGTAGAGGTTGGAGCGGAACTCCGCCACCGTTGCGTCGGTGAGGACGGAAGCCTTGGACCAAATCTTGGCGATGCCGAAGTCGGCCAACTTGGGCGTGCCATCCTCGGTGAGCAGGACGTTTCCGGGCTTGATGTCCCGGTGCTCGATCCGCAGCGCGTGCGCGTGGGCCAGAGCGGCCGCGAGCGGCTTGCCGGTACGGGTGAAGAACGACGTCCAACCGACTGGCCTGCCGTCGGTCATGTCGTCCTTGAGGCTGCGGTCGACCCATTCCAGCGCAATGAAGTACCGGCCGAGGTCGGGGTCCCAGCCGGAGTCGAGCATTCGCACGATGTTCGGGTGGTGCAGAGCCTTAAGCGAGTCGGTCTCGCGCGACAGGAACGTCTTGATGGCTTGGTCGTCGCGCTGCTTGAGCAGCTTCACGGCCGCGTAGTCCCCAGCCGCACCACTGGTGTCCACCGCCTTGCGGACCTCAGACAGCCCCCCGGCTCGCGGATCCTGGGGCAGCAGCAGGAAACGATGGTTGATCAACTGCTGTGCCCCCACGCACCACTCCTCGCTCAGCACCGCAAACGGTGCGTCCCGCCCCAGACGAACCATCCTGCCAGTTCTTTCCGTCTCCAGGCATGGAGTTAAGCGGAGAGGTGATGGTCTCTCTGAGGACTCGCTACGGCACTTCTACAGCCAACCAAGTCACATCGGACCCAGGCGGTCGCCGCGCGGAAGGCACTGTCCCATTCACCATGCCCACCTCGACACTCGCCCCCCACGGCTCCGGGCCCCAGAGCATCCCCGGGCTCGAGATCGTCCGGATCCGACAGGTGGCGCATCGATGCGCACTCGCACCCTTGCGTCGATAATTGCTCCGCGATGCGCGTTTGCAAAGCTCACTCTCGCGATCCAAACATGACACATCATCAGGAAAGTCAGCATTAGGTCAGCATCAGTACCGCACGGAACCGCTCACAAGCGCCACGGACCGCCAAGATCGACAAACCGGCACACCTGTCATGACCTGCGAAAACGCAGGTGAGCAACCTGCCTGCTAATCTCACCTGGAGGTATCCATGAGGATGCTCATCAACGTTCCGGAGACCGTCGTCGCCGATGCGCTGCGCGGGATGGCCGCCGCGCATCCCGAGCTCACCGTCGACGTCGAGAACCGTGTCGTCCTGCGGCGTGACGTGCCCGTCGCCGGGAAGGTGGGGCTGGTGTCCGGGGGCGGGTCCGGGCACGAACCCCTGCACGGGGGGTTCGTGGGGCCGGGGATGCTGGCGGCCGCGTGCCCCGGCGAGGTGTTCACCTCGCCCGTGCCCGACCAGATGGTACGCGCCGCCGCCGCGGTCGACAGTGGGGCCGGGGTGCTGTTCGTCGTCAAGAACTACACCGGTGACGTGCTCAACTTCGAGATGGCAGCCGAGCTCGCGGAGGACGAGGGCATCCAGATCGCGAAGGTGCTCGTCGACGACGACGTGGCGGTGACGGACAGTCTGTACACCGCCGGCCGGCGCGGGACCGGGGCGACACTCTTCGTGGAGAAGATCGCCGGGGCCGCCGCCGAGGAGGGTGCGCCGCTGGAGCGGGTGGAGGCGGTCGCGCGTCGGGTGAACGAGCGGTCACGGAGTTTCGGTGTGGCGCTGAGTGCCTGCACCACACCCGCGAAGGGCAGCCCCACCTTTGAACTGCCGCATGGTGAGCTGGAGTTGGGTATCGGTATCCATGGGGAGCCGGGACGGGAGCGACGGCCCATGATGACCTCGGGTGAGATCGCGGACGTGGCCGTCGAGGCCGTACTGGAGGACCTTCGGCCGTCCGGTCCCGTCCTCGCCCTGGTGAACGGGATGGGCGCCACGCCGCTGCTCGAACTGTACGGTTTCAACGCCGAGGTGCAGCGCGTGCTGGCCGAGCGCGGGGTGCCCGTCGCGCGCACACTGGTCGGCAACTACGTGACCTCGCTCGACATGGCCGGCTGCTCGGTGACGCTCTGCCAGGTCGACGAGGAGCTGCTCCGGCTCTGGGACGCGCCCGTGCAGACGCCGGCGCTGCGCTGGGGCCGGTGAGCGGGATGTCCGACGGGGGCGAGTTCGATGCCACGTTCTTCCGTCGCTGGCTGACCACGGCCGCGGCGGTCGTCGACCGTGAGGCCGTGCGGCTCACCGAGCTCGACTCGGCGATCGGCGACGCGGATCACGGCACGAATCTGAAGCGGGGGTTCACCGCCGTGGCGGACGTCCTGGAGAAGGATCCGCCGAAGACACCAGGGGCCGTACTCGTCGCCGCGGGGCGGCAGTTGATCTCCACGGTCGGGGGCGCTTCAGGGCCGCTGTACGGGACGCTGCTGCGGCGGACCGGCAAGGCGCTCGGGGATGCCGCTTCGGTGACGCGGGAGGACCTGGCCGCGGCCCTGGTCGCCGGCGTCGCCGCCGTCGCACAGCTCGGCGGGGCCCAGGTCGGGGACAAGACCATGCTGGACGCGCTCACCCCCGCGGCCGAGGCGCTCGGCGACTCCTTCGCCGCCGCCCGGGACGCGGCCGAGCGCGGCGCGCTCGCGACCGTACCCCTCCAGGCGCGCAAGGGAAGGGCGAGCTATCTGGGCGAACGCTCCATCGGGCATCAGGACCCCGGGGCCACCTCGTCGGCTCTGCTGATCGCCGCCCTTGCGGAGGTGGCCGCCGCATGACCGGCCGACAGGGCACGGTGGGCATCGTCCTCGTCTCGCACAGCGCGGCCGTGGCCGACGCCGTCGCCGCCCTGGCCCAGGGGCTCGCGGGCGGCGGACCGACCGCTCCCGTCGCCGCGGCCGGAGGTACTCCCGACGGGGGGCTCGGCACGAGTTCCGAGCGGATCGCCGAGGCGGCGAAGGCGGTCGACGGGGGCGCCGGGGTGGCCCTCCTCGTCGATCTCGGCAGCGCCGTCCTGACCGTCAAGGCGCTCCTCGCCGAGGAGGACGAGCTGCCGGCCGGCTCACGGCTCGTGGACGCCCCGTTCGTCGAGGGCGCCGTCGCCGCGCTCGTCACGGCGAGCGCGGGCGGGGACCTGGACGCGGTCGTGGCGGCGGCTTCGGAAGCGTACACGTACCGGAAGGAGTGAGACGGGGGCGCGGGAGGCGTGCGCGGGGGGCTGCAGGGGCGCGTGGGGCGCGCGGGAGATCCGTCACACACCGTCCGCTGCGCCTCCCGTGTTGTGATGTACCTGGTCAACCCACTAATGTCACAGCGCCTTGGTGTACGGGAAACCGGTGCGGTACCGGTGCGGCCCTCGCCACTGTGATCGGGAAGTCCGGCTCCATCCCTCCGGGGAAGCCACTGTGCCGCCGCGGGAGACCGCGGGGGTGTGGGAAGGCGGAGCCGCGGCGGCATGACCCGTCAGCCAGGAGACCGGCCAGGGTGCGTTGTCCATCCACGAGGTGCTGGAGAGGGTCTCCCAACCATGCATATAGCCGAGGGGTATCTGCCCCCTGTGCACGCGGCCGCCTGGGGCGTCGCGTCCGCTCCCTTCGTCGTCCACGGTGTCCGCGCGCTGACCCGTGAGGTCAAGGCCAACCCCGAGTCCACCCTGCTGCTCGGTGCGTCCGGTGCGTTCACCTTCGTTCTGTCGGCGCTCAAGCTCCCTTCGGTGACGGGCAGTTGCTCGCACCCGACCGGTACGGGCCTCGGCGCCATCCTGTTCCGGCCGCCGGTGATGGCGGTCCTGGGCACGATCACGCTGCTGTTCCAGGCGCTGCTGCTCGCCCACGGCGGGCTCACCACGCTCGGTGCCAACGTCTTCTCGATGGCGATCGTCGGGCCGTGGGCCGGTTTCGGTACGTACTGGCTGCTGCGCCGCTTCGACGTCCCGCTGATGGTGAGCGTGTTCTTCGGGGCGTTCGTCGCCGACCTGTCGACGTACTGCGTGACCAGCGTCCAGCTCGCGCTGGCCTTCCCGGACCCGGGCAGCGGTGTGCTCGGCGCGCTGGCCAAGTTCGGCGGCATCTTCGCCGTCACGCAACTGCCGCTGGCCGTCAGCGAGGGCCTGCTGACGGTGCTGGTCATGCGACTGCTCACGCAGTCCAGCAAGGCGGATCTGACCCGCCTCGGGGTTCTGCTCCCGTCCCGGAAGAAGAACGAGAACGCGGAGGCGAACGCCTGATGAGCCGGAACGCGAAGATCAACACGCTGCTGCTGCTCGTCGTCGGGGCGCTGGCCGTCCTCCCGCTGATCCTGGGGCTCGGTGACCACAAGGAGGAGCCGTTCACCGGCGCCGACGCCGAGGCGGAGACGGCGATCACCGAGATCGATCCCGACTACGAGCCGTGGTTCAGCCCCCTGTACGAGCCGCCCTCCGGCGAGATCGAGTCGGCGCTCTTCTCGCTCCAGGCCGCTCTCGGCGCCGGTGTCCTCGCCTACTACTTCGGCCTGCGCAAGGGCCGCAGGCAGGGCGAGGCCCGCGCTGAGGCGAAGGCCACGGCGGCCACGCCCGGCGACGAGTAGCCGCGGTGCTGCCGATCGACGCGGCGGCGCACAGCAGCCGCTGGCGCCGCCGTCACCCGTGCGAGAAAGCGGCGCTCGGCTTCGGTCTGACGCTCTGCGCGGTGTGCCTGCCGCCGTGGCCGGGTGCCGTGCTGGTCGCGGCGGCCACCCTGGCCGTCCTTCTCGGGCCGGCCGGGGTGCCGGGGCGTCAGCTCTGGCGCGCGTTCCGCATCCCGCTGGGCTTCTGTGTGACGGGCGCGATCCCGCTGCTCTTCGAGGTGGGCGGGGACCGGGGCCTGGTGGCCCTCGCGCACGACGGGCCCGTGCACGCGGGTGAGTTGCTGCTGCGGACCTCGTCGGCGTCGCTGGGCGTGCTGCTGTTCGCCTTCACGACGCCCGTCTCGGACGTCCTGCCCCGGCTGGTGCGGGCGGGGGTGCCGGCGCCCGTGGTGGACGTGGCGCTGGTGATGTACCGGATCAGCTTTCTTCTTCTGGATGCGATATCCAAGATCCGGCAGGCGCAGGCGGCCCGCCTTGGCCTGACCACGCGGGCGGCGACCTGGCGTTCCCTCGCCGGGCTCGGCGCCACGGCCTTCGTCCGCGCCTTCGACCGGGCGCAGCGCCTGCAGACGGGCCTGGCCGGCCGGGGGTACGACGGGACGCTGCGGGTCCTGGTGCCCGAGGCCGCCGTGTCGGTCCGCTTCCTGGCGTCGACGGCCGGCCTGCTGACCGGGCTCGTCGCCCTCACCCTCGTACTGGAAAGGTCCCTGCCGTGAGTCCTGCACCACCTGTCGTGGAACTGGTGAAGGCCACGTTCGCGTACGAGGACGGGCCCGTCGTCCTCGACGGCATCGACTTCGTCGTGCCGGAAGGCCGGGCGATGGCCCTCCTCGGCCGCAACGGCGGCGGGAAGACGACGATGCTGCGGCTGCTGAGCGGGGGCCTGCGCTGCGGGAGCGGCACGCTCCGGCTGGACGGCGAGGACGTCTCGTACGACCGGAAGGGGCTGACCCGGCTGCGTACGACGGTGCAGCTGGTCGTCCAGGACCCGGACGACCAGCTCTTCGCCGCGTCGGTCGGGCAGGACGTGTCGTTCGGCCCCATGAACCTGGGGCTGCCGGAGGAGGAGGTACGGCTCCGGGTCCGCGAGGCGCTGGAGGCGCTGGACATCGTCGCGCTGGAGGACCGGCCGACCCATCTGCTCTCGTACGGACAGCGCAAGCGGGCCGCGATCGCGGGAGCCGTGGCGATGCGCCCCCGGGTCCTCATCATGGACGAGCCGACGGCCGGGCTCGATCCGCATGGGCAGGAGCGGCTCCTGGAGGTGCTCGGCCGGCTGCGCGACTCGGGTACGACGGTCGTGATGGCGACCCACGACGTCGATCTGGCGCTGCGCTGGGCGGACGAGGCCGCCGTCCTGTCGCCGTCGGGGCTGCGGACGGGCCCCGTCGGGGACCTGCTCGCCGACGACGGGCTGCTCGCCGAGGCGCGGCTGCGCCGCCCCTGGGGCATGGCCGTGACCCGGCTGCTGCGCGCGAACGGTCTGCTCGCCCCGGACGCGGAGGGCCCGCGCACGGCGGAGGACCTGGACAGCTGGCTCGCGGCGCACCGAGGGGCGTCGAGCCGGGCGGCCCCCTGACCAGCCCCGCCCACCTCACGCGGCACGCCTCCTGGCGGCCCCCGGCGGAACCCCGCCGGGGGCCGTGGCGCGTCGCGACGTCGCGCAGATCACTCCCCCACTGTTATGCAACTTGTTGCACAAGCACCCTCGGCTCGTCTACAACAGTGGTGACGACACTGCGCGAGGAGGCGCCCCCATGACCTCGACCCCGTACCCGCACCTGCTGAGCCCGCTCGACCTCGGGTTCACCACCCTGCCCAACCGGGTGCTCATGGGTTCCATGCACGTCGGACTCGAAGAGACCGAGAACGGCTTCGAGCGCATGGCCGCCTTCTACGCGGAGCGCGCCCGCGGCGGGGTCGGACTCATCGTGACCGGCGGCATCGCCCCCAACGAGGCCGGTCGCCCCTGGGACGGCGGCGCCAAGCTCAGCACCGAGGACGAGGTGGCCGAGCACAAGCTCATCACCGACGCCGTACACGCCGAGGGCGGGCGGATCGCGATGCAGATCCTCCACTTCGGCCGGTACGCCTACCACCCCGCGCTCGTCGCGCCCAGCGCGATCCAGGCGCCGATCAGCCCCTTCGTACCCAACGAGCTCACCGACGCCGAGGTCGAGCAGACCGTCGAGGACTACGCCCGCTGTGCCGAGCTGGCCCGGGCCGCCGGGTACGACGGTGTCGAGGTCATGGGCTCCGAGGGCTACCTCATCAACGAGTTCATCGCGGCCGCCACCAACCACCGCACCGACCGCTGGGGCGGCAGCTACGAGAACCGGGTCCGCTTCCCGCTGGAGATCGTCCGCCGGATCCGCGAGCGGGTCGGCGAGGACTTCATCGTCGTCTACCGCCTCTCGATGCTGGACCTGGTTCCGGGCGGTTCGACGCTGGAGGAGGTCGTCTCCCTCGCCCAGGAGATCGAGGCCGCCGGCGCGACCATCATCAACACCGGCATCGGCTGGCACGAGGCCCGCATCCCCACCATCGCGACCTCCGTGCCGCGCGGCGCGTACACCTGGGTCACCAAGAAGCTGATGGGCTCGGTGAGCATCCCCCTCGTCACCAGCAACCGCATCAACACCCCTGAGGTCGCCGAGCAGATCCTCGCCGAGGGCCGCGCCGACATCGTCTCGATGGCCCGCCCCTTCCTGGCCGACCCGGACTTCGTGGCCAAGGCCGCCGCCGACCGCGCCGACACCATCAACACCTGCATCGGCTGTAACCAGGCCTGCCTGGACCACACCTTCAGCCTGAAGATCACCTCCTGTCTGGTGAACCCGCGCGCCTGCCACGAGACCGAGCTGGTCCTCTCCCCCACCCGGCTCGCCAAGCGGATCGCCGTCGTCGGCGCGGGTCCGGCCGGACTCGCCTTCTCCGTCTCGGCCGCCGAACGCGGCCACTCCGTCACCCTGTTCGACGCGGCGAGCGAGATCGGCGGCCAGCTGAACATCGCCAAGCGGGTGCCGGGCAAGGAGGAGTTCGACGAGACGCTGCGCTACTTCCGTACCCAGCTCGTCGAGCGCGGCGTCGAGGTCCGGCTGAACACCCCGGTCGCGGCAGACGACCTGGACGGTTACGACGAGGTCGTCGTCGCCACCGGAGTCACCCCGCGCACCCCGGAGATCGAGGGCGTCGACCACCCCAGCGTCGTCAGCTACCTGGACGTCCTGCGCGACGGCGCACCGGTCGGCGAGCGGGTCGCGATCGTCGGCGCTGGCGGCATCGGCTTCGACGTCGCGGAGTTCCTGACCGACGGCGGCGAGGGCGCGAGCCAGGACGCCGAGACGTACTTCAGGCAGTGGGGCGTGGACACCTCGTACGAGACGCGCGGTGGTCTGCGCGCCCCGGAGCGCCCGAGGCCGCCGCGCCAAGTGCACCTGCTCCAGCGCAAGACCACCAAGGTCGGCGCGGGCCTCGGCAAGACCACGGGCTGGATCCACCGCGCCGAGATGAAGCACCGCGGGGTCACCATGGTCGCGGGCGCGACGTACGAGCGGATCGACGACGACGGCCTGCACATCACCGTCGACGGCGAGCCGCAGACGGTCCCCGTGGACACGGTCGTCCTGTGCACCGGCCAGGAGCCGCGCCGCGGTCTGTACGAGGAGCTGATCGCGGCGGGCCGCACGGCGCACCTCATCGGCGGCGCCGACGTGGCCGCGGAGCTGGACGCCAAGCGCGCCATCGACCAGGGCACGCGGCTGGCGGCCGGCCTGTGATCGTCCCGGTGCTCCGAACCTAGGATGCGTGCATGTCCCTCCCGCACGCGATCCTCACGGCGCTGCTCGAGAAGCCGTCCTCCGGTCTCGAACTGACACGCCGCTTCGACCGGTCGATCGGCTACTTCTGGTCGGCCACGCACCAGCAGATCTATCGCGAGCTGGGCAAGCTGGAGCAGGCGGGGCACATCCGTGCCCTGCCCGCTCCGGTGCCGGCGCGGGGGCAGAAGAAGGAGTACGAGGTACTGCCCGCGGGGCGCACGGAACTGGCCGAGTGGGTCGCCCGCAGCGAGGACCCCAAGCCGATGCGCTCCGCCCTGCTGCTGCGGATGCGGGCGGCGGCGGTCGTCGGCGCGCCGGGCATGCGGGAGGAGCTGCGCCGCCATCTCGATCTGCACCGGCGTCAGTTGGACGAGTACCTGGCGATCGAGGTACGGGACTTCCCGCCCACGCGCCGCGAGAGCGAGCCGGACCGCCTGCGCCATCTCGTCCTGCGGGGCGGGATCGACCTGGAGCGCTTCTGGGTGGAGTGGCTGACCCACGCGCTGGCCGAACTGGAACGCTGAGCGCGAGGCAGGCGACCGGGAAGTCTCCCGCCTACGTCCCGGCTGCCGCCTTCCGCCAGGCCGCGTCGCGGAGCAGGCGCAGGCCGTTGAGGCCCACCAGGACCGTGGAGCCCTCGTGGCCGGCCACGCCGAGGGGGAGCGGGAGGTGGCCGGCGAGGTCCCAGATCACCAGGGCCCCGATGCAGGTGCCCGCGATCACCAGGTTCTGGATCACGAGCCTGCGGGCGCGGCGTGAGAGGGCCACGACCGCGGGGACCGTGGCCAGTTCGTCGCGTACGACGACGGCGTCGGCGGTCTCCAGGGCCAGGTCGGAGCCGGCCCTGCCCATCGCGATGCCGCTGTGGGCGGCGGCCAGGGCGGGGGCGTCGTTGACGCCGTCGCCTACCACCAGGACCCGGGCGCCCTCCCGCTCCCACTCCCGCACCGCCGCGACCTTGTCCTCGGGCAGGAGCCCGGCCCGCACGTCGGTGATGCCGGTGCGCTCCGCGACCCGGGCGGCGGCGCCCGCGTTGTCGCCGGTCAGCAGGGCGACCGGGGCGCCGGTGAGGCGGGTGAGGGCCGCGACAGCCTCGGGAGCGCCGTCCCTGAGCCGGTCGGTGAGGGCGAGGACGGCGACACGGGCGCCGTCGACGACCACCTCGACAGCCGTGTCCGTGTGCGCTCCCCCGGCCCTGCGGACCCGCACCTCCCGACCCTCGACCGTCGCCCGTACGCCGTCACCCGGCACCGAGCCGAAGTCGCTCGCCTCGGGGATACGCAGGCCACGCGCGCGTGCCGCGGCGACCACGGCGCGTCCCAGCGGATGTTCGCTGGGGAGTTCGGCCCCGGCGGCGAGGGCGAGCGCCTCCGGGTCGCCCTCGACGCCGGTGACGCGCGGCGCGCCCTCGGTGAGGGTGCCGGTCTTGTCGAGCGCGACCCGGTCGACGGTGCCCAGCCGTTCCATGACCACGGCGGACTTGACGAGGACACCGTGGCGGCCGGCGGTGGCGATCGCGGAGAGCAGCGGGGGCATGGTGGCGAGGACGACCGCGCAGGGCGAGGCCACGATCATGAAGGTCATGGCGCGGAGCAGCACGGTGGTGAAGTCGCCGCCGAGCGCGAGGGGGATCGCGAAGAGCGCGAGGGTGGCGACGACCACGCCGACGGAGTAGCGCTGTTCGATCCTCTCGATGAAGAGCTGGGTGGGCGCCTTGGTGGCGCTGGCCTCCTCGACGAGTGCGACGATCCGGGCGATGACGGAGTCGCCCGCGTCCTTGTCCACCCGTACGCGCAGGGCGCCTGTGCCGTTGAGGGTTCCTGCGTAGACCTCGGTGCCGGGTGTCTTGGCCGCGGGCAGGGACTCGCCGGTGATGGTGGCCTGGTCGACGTCGCTCGCGCCGTCGAGCACGGTGCCGTCGGCGGGCAGCCGCTCCCCCGGCCGTACGAGAACGGTGTCGCCGATCCGCAGATCGGCGACGTCCACCGGCTCCTCGACGCCGGCGCCCGTGAGGCGTACCGCCCGCGCGGGCGCGAGGTCGAGGAGTCCGCGTACGGAGTCGGCGGTACGGCGGGTGGCAAGCGCCTCCAGGGCGCCGGAGACGGCGAAGATGACGATGAGCAGACCGCCGTCGAGGTACTGACCGATGGCGGCGGCGCCGACGGCCGCGACCACCATGAGCAGGTCGACGTCGAGGGACTTCTCACGCAGCGCCGCGAGGCCCTCCCGGCCGGGCTCCCAGCCTCCTGCGGCGTAGCAGACCGCGTAAAGCGGGCCCCAGGCCCAGGCGGGGGCGCCGGCCAGGTCCAGCGGCAGCGCGAACAGGAAGGCGAGGGCCGACAGGGCGGCCCAGCGCACCTCCGGCACGTCCCGGACGCGCGTGCGACGGGACGAGGGCGGGGCCTTGTCGGCGGGCGCCGCGGTCCGGGCGTCGAGCACCGGTGAAGCCATGTGTGGACACCTCTTCGGTCGGGGACGGCGGGGCCGTCGGAGAGCCGGCGGCCACCACCATAGCGGAATACATGAAGAGGTCTTCATTCGTAAGTTTATCCCCGCGGCTACGATGAGCGCATGGGACACGGAGCGAACGGCGGGACGACCCCGGCAACCCACCTGGACGCGGAGTCCGCGGCCACGATCGCCGCCACGCTCCAGGCCCTCGCGACGCCCTCCCGGCTGATGATCCTCACCAAGCTGCGCCAGGGCCCGTGCGGAGTGACGGAACTGGCCTCCGCCGTGGAGATGGAGCAGTCCGCCGTCTCCCACCAACTGCGCCTGCTGCGCGCCCTCGGCCTGGTGACCGGCGTCCGGCAGGGCAGGCGGATCGAGTACAGCCTCTACGACAACCATGTCGCCCAACTCCTCGACGAGGCCGTCTACCACATCGAGCATCTTCGACTCGGCGCGCGCGATACCCCCAGGGAGAGCGTGGATACTGGGACCTCGTAGACCGACCGACTACGGGGAAAGGGCCGGGATGACGGACGAGTTGGGGGGCCGCGGGACACGTCACGCGGTGGTCATCGGGGGCAGTCTCGCGGGCCTGCTGGCGGCGCGCGTACTCAGTGAACACGCCGAGAGGGTCACGGTCGTCGAGCGCGACCGCTTCCCGGAGGGACCGGACGCCCGCCCGGGTGTCCCGCAGTCCCGGCACGTGCACGTACTGCTCGACGCGGGGCAACAGGCCCTCGACGAGCTGCTCCCCGGGCTCACGGGGGAGCTGCGCGAGCTGGGCGCTCCCCGGGTGGGGATGCCCGAGGACATGATCCAGTGGCAGAACGGGCGCTGGTTCAGCCGCCTTCCGGCCACCACCCACCTCTACACCGGGCCCCGCGCCCAGTTGGAGTGGCTGGTGCGCCGCCGGGTGCTCGCCGACCCCCGTATCGAGACGGTCCAGGGCACCGAGACGATCGGGCTGATCGGTGACGCGTCGCGGGTGCGGGGCGTTCTGCTCCGAGAGCGGGGCACGGGCAACGTGCGGGAGAGCCGCTCCCTGAAGGCCGACCTGGTCGTCGACGCCTCGGGCCGCGGCACGCACGCCCCGGACTGGCTCGCGGCGATCGGGGCGGAGGCCCCGCACGAGGAGACGATCGACACCGGTCTCGCGTACGCGACCCGGATGTACCGCGCCGCGGCGGACCCGGGCATGGACGCGGCGGGCTTCAACGTCGTCCCCAACCCCGAGCAGGTCTACGGCGGTGTCGTGCTGCCCATCGGGGACGGACTGCACCTGGTCACCCTGTCCGGGCTCAGGGACGACCGGCCGCCCACCGACGACGCCGGGTTCGAGGCCTTCGCCGCGAAGCTCCCGCACCCCGTCCTGAGTGAGTGGATGGCCAAGGCCACGCCCGAGTCCGGGGTGCACGGCTTCCGGCAGACCGCCAACATCCGCCGCCGTTACGACCGTCCGGGCCGCCGTCCGGCGGGATTCCTCGCCACAGGCGACGCGTTGTGCGCCTTCAACCCGATCTACGGACAGGGCATGACCGTCGCCGCGTTGAACGCGGTCGCCCTGCGCCGGGCGCTGGCCGGCCTCCGGACGACGGCGACCACCCGCGCGGTCCAGAAGGCGGTGCTCGACTCCTCGAAGCAGGCCTGGGACATCTCGTCCGGCGCGGACAAGAACATGCCGGGCGCCACGGGCAACGCGATCGGGTCGCGCGCGATGGACAGGCCGGTGGGCTGGTACATGCGGCGCCTGCAGCAGCGGTACGGCGGGGATCCGGTCGTCGGAGCGGCGTTCCGCTCGGTCCTGACGCTCACGGCTCCGATGACCTCGCTGTTCGCCCCTCCCGTGGCACGGGCCGTGCTCTTCGGCCCGGTGCCGCGGACACCGGCCGAACCCCCGATGCGGCGCGGGGCGTAGGGCGTGGGAAGGCGGCGCGGGGCCGGTCGTCACACGCCCGGCGCCGCCGTGATCACGCCCGCGGCGATCGCCGCGCTCAGGGCCGCGTAGTCGTCGGCGTTCTGGCTCGCGTACCGCATCGCGAAGTCGGCGACGGGGCGGCCGAAGGTGTCCCAGAAACCGAGATACGAGTGGCTCTCGATGCGGTCGCCGGAGCGGGCGTGCGCGCGCGCCAGAGCGCGGCCGCAGAGGCCGGCGTACGCGCGCAACATGGCCGGGGACATGGTCTCCACCTCGGCCGAGCCCTTCATGTCGCGCAACTGGCGCCAGTAGAAGTGCCGTTTCTCCGGCCCCGTCATCCAGCCGAGGAAGATGTCGCTCGCGGCCTGCGTGAGGCGCTGGCCGCGGACGACCCGCTCACCCTGGTGCGCGTACGCGCTCGACGACAGGTACGGCTCCAGGACCGACCTGACGGCCTCCTTGATCTGGAGCATCAACGGATCGCCGTCGTCGCGCCCTTCGAGCAGCAGGATGAAGCAGCGGGTACCGACGCTGCCGACGCCGACGACCTTCCGGGCGGCGTCGACGAACCGGAACCGGTCCAGGAGCAGGCGGCGCTCCTCGGAGAGGGAGCTGCGGTAGTCGCTGAAGATCTTGCCGAGGCTGACGCGGTCGAGGCCGACGGTCCGTTCGAGCAGCGGCGGGTCCTCGACGATGCGCCGGACTCCGCTCGCGTCCGGAGCGGTGAGCTTGCCGAACGCCTGGAGGCTGGTACGGCGGCGGGCGTGGTCGAGGCGTTGCTCCAGTACGGCGCGCCGGTCCCTGCGGACCAGCGGCGCGAGGTCGTCGGCGTCGATCCGCTCGTACCAGACGGCGAGCTCACCGAGGCCGGAGAGGCGGCGCATGGCGATGCGGTACGCCTCCGTGGCGACCAGGGCAGCGCGATGGGCCTTGGCCTTGGTGGTGCCGTTCTGGAGGGAGGCGACGGCAACGCTGGCGGCGAGCCGCTTGACGTCCCACTCGAAGGGCCCCGGCAACGTCTCGTCGAAATCGTTGACGTCGAACAGAAGCGCCCGTTCGGGTGACGCGAAGACGCCGAAGTTGAGGAGGTGGGCGTCGCCGCAGAGCTGCACGGTGAGACCGGTGTGGCGCTGTGCGCCGAGGTCGGCGGCCATGACGGCGGCGGCGCCGCGCAGGAACGCGAACGGCGAGACGGCCATCCTGCCGTACCGGATGGGGACCAGTTCGGGCACCCGGTCGACGGACTGCCGTTCCAGTACGGTCAGCGGGTCAGGGCGCTGCGACGAGGGTATCCAGCGGCCGTGCGAGGACCGCGCCACATTCTTCCGGGCCGCCTTGCCCTGCTCGGCCCGTGCCGCCGGTGTCGTCATCCGGCCTCACCCGCCTCTTCCGCAGCCACTTGGGGTTGTGACTCATTACAAGGTCAGAGCGGTCTGCGCGCACCTCGGGACGGTTCCCGATTCGGCCACTCCCTTCGCCCCCTCTTCCTTAATGGTTTAGACCAATGATAGGAATTGATCACCCCCGCGGATCAGACTGTCACGCTGAGCAAAGAGAGGGGTTGGAACATGACCGAGACCGAACCCGAGCAGGATGCGGCGGTCCCGCTCTATCTGAAGGTCGCCGCAGCCCTGCGGGGCGACCTCGCCGACCGACGCATCGCACCGGGAACCCGGCTCCCGTCCGAGCGGTCCCTCGCGCACCGCTACCACGTCAACCGGCAGACGGTCCGCAGCGCGCTCCATCTGCTGCGCGAGGAGCGGCTCGTCGTCACCGACCGCCGCGGCACGTTCGCGGCGGGGACCGAACACGAGCCGCGTGTACCGGCTCTGACCATACGCCGCCAACTCTTCCCCGGCGGGGCGGACGCCGCCGACGCCCTCGTGCGCGCCTCGCTGACGTGGGAGGCGCCGCCGGCCGGGCTGGTGGGGCGGCTCGGGCTCGTGCCCGCCGAGCCGACACTCGTCCACCGGCACGTCGTCCTCTCCCCCGACGGGATCCCGCTGCAGCGGTCGGTGTCCTGGTTCTCCCGGGCCGCCCTCACCGAGATCCCCCAGCTCGCGAAGTACAGGCGGACCCGGGGCTCCACCCTCCAGCCGGACCTGCGCCTGCTCTACCACTGGATGCACCAGGCCGGCCTCCGCCTCACCCGACGGGAGTCGATCGCCGTACCGCCCGCCGCCATGGCGGGGGTCGGGGGCGGGGCGCCCCGGCTGGCCGTCCACCGGGTGGTGTGCGACCAGCACGGGCACGCGCTGGAGATCACGGACATCGACTGTGCGGCGCAGGGGGTCTCCTGGACGTACGAGTTCAGCGGGTAGGGAAGGGGATGGGATCCACCACGCTGGATCCGATGTCGGATGTCCGATGTCCAGGATCAGCATTCGTGGTCCGTGGTCCGCGATCCGCGACCCGCGACCCGCGACCCGTTACACGATCCCCTCCGCGATGTCCGCCTCCTCGCGGGCCGTTCCGTAGGCCGACGGCGTGCCGTACGAGCGCCGCGCCACGTACCACCACACGCTGGACAGCACGAGGACGACGGCCAGGGCGATGACCGCGTAGTTCATCGAGTCGATCGTCACCGGTGACTTCTGCGGCAGGCAGAAGATCACGGTGACGACGGCGACCCAGATCACCGCGATCCAGCCGATCGGACGGCTCCAGCGTCCCAGGTTCCAGGGCCCGGGGATGAACCGCTTGCCCGCGCGCAGGCGGAGGTAGATCGGGATGGCGTAGGCGGGCGTGATGCCGATGACGTTGATCGCGGTGACGGCGCCGTAGGCGGTGGCGGAGTACAGCGAGGGTACGGCGAGGAGCGCGGCGACGCCGACCGCGAGCCAGACCGCGGGAACCGGGGTCTGCGTACGGTGGCTGACCTTGCGCCAGAGCGTCGATCCCGGCAGGGCGTTGTCGCGGCTGAAGGCGAAGACCATGCGGCTGGCGGCGGCGACCTCGGCGTTGCCGCAGAAGAGCTGGGCCACGATCACCACGAGCAGCAGTGCGGCGGCGCCGCCCGAGCCGAGCGCGTCGAGGAGGATCTGGGCCGGCGGGACGCCCGTGGCGCTGTTCTGGGTGCCCGCGTAGTCCTGGATCGCGAAGGTCAGTCCGGCGAGCAGGGCGAATCCGGCGATCCAGGAGACCCAGATGGCCCGCACGATGCCCTTGGCGGCGCTGACCGAGGCGTTGGAGGTCTCCTCGGAGAGATGAGCGGAGGCGTCGTAGCCGGAGAAGGTGTACTGGGCGAGGAGCAGGCCGACGGCCGCGACGTAGAAGGGGTTGGCCCAGCCGGTGTCGTTGACGAACTCGGTGAAGACGAACTCGACCGACTGGTGGCGGTCGGGGACGAACGCGAGGGCGCCGACGATCACCGCCACGCCGCCCAGGTGCCACCAGACGCTGACGGAGTTGAGCACGCTGACGAGCCGTACGCCGAAGAGGTTGAGCGCGGCGTGCAGCAGCAGGATCGCGAGGAAGATCAGGAAGGTGGACCCGGCCGTGGGCACGATGCCCCACTGGAGGTTGAGGAAGGCGCCGGTGAACAGGGCGGCGCCGTAGTCGATGCCGGCGATCGCGCCGAGCAGGCCCAGGAGGTTGAGCCAGCCGGTGTACCAGCCCCATCGGCGGCCGCCCAGCCGGTCGGCCATGTAGTAGAGCGCGCCGGAGGTGGGGTAGGCGCTGGTGACCTCGGCGAGCGCGAGTCCGACGCAGAGCACGAAGAGTCCGACGCCGGCCCAGCCCCACATCATCACCGCGGGCCCACCGGTGCCGAGGCCGAAGCCGTAGAGCGTCATGCAGCCGGAGAGGATGGAGATGACGGAGAAGCTGATGGCGAAGTTGCCGAAGCCGTCCATCCGGCGGGCGAGGACGGGCTGGTAGCCGAGCTCCCTCAGCCTTGCGGCGTCGTCGTGGCGGTCGGCGGGGGGCTTTCGTATCTCGTCGGGGACGGTGCGGGACATGCCGGTACCTCCGGGGTCGGGGCGTGGGGGGTAGGAACGAGCGGGTCCTGATCGGCCGGGCGCCGAGGCGAGGGCCCCCGGCGATCACGGGTCGAGACAGCGGGCGCGGGCGCGCACGAACACGTCCGTGGCGAGGTCGCGGTCGTCGGGGCGGTCGGTGCGATAGGCCCAGGGCAGCACGGTGTAGTAGGGCCCGAGGGCTTCGAACACACGGGCGGCGTCGGTGAAGTTCTGGGCGCCGAAGAGGGCGTGCGCGAGGTGGTTCAGGTCGAGGAGGGAGGCCTCGTCGGTGGCGCAGAAGAGGAACCAGTGGTGCAGGGCCCGCTGGGCGTCCCGCAGGGCGTCCTCGGCGACCCAGTGCAGGTCGAGGGCGTGCTGGTGGCCGCGATCCCGTCGGTAGCGCTCGACCCGGACGTAGAGCGGCAGTGCGTGCAGTGCGGATCCGGTGGGGGCCGAAGCGGACGCCCACTGGGCGTAGTTGACGGCCTCGGAGAGTGAGCCCGCGTGCCGGGCGTAGAGGAACTGCAGCATCCGGTGGTGGGCCTCGCGGTTCTGCGGGTCGCGTCTGTCGACCTCGGCGAGGAGCCCCCAGGGGCCGGGCGGAAGGAGGGGTGCGGGCGGCGTGTGCCGGTGCTGCGCCATGCGCTGCCGGTCGTCCAGCGCGGCGAGGGCCAGGAGGCAGATCCAGGGGACGGGGTCGGCAGGCGCCCGTTCGGAGGCGTCGCGGCAGGCGGTCCAGGCCTCCTGCCACAGTTCGCGGGTGCGGGGGTGGCCGCCGCGGTGGGCACGTACCGCCCGTTCGACGGCGACGCGGGTGTACATCACGGCGGCGGAGACACTGGCCGGCTGCTCGGTCCGCCAGGTCTGGACGACGTCGCCGGCCGCGGCGACGGTGGCGAGCACCTGGGTACGGCGCGTCCAGTCGGCCCAGCCGGACGTCTCGTCGAGTAATCGGGCCGTGGACACCCAGCGGCCGGTCCGCAGGTCCTGGACGGCGTGGCGCAGGGCGTGGTCGTGGCCCGCCGGATGGTAGACGGGTCTGAAGCCGTGTCCAGCCATCAGGCAGCGGGTCGTGCGGTGGGTGACATGGGTCCTCGGTGGGTGAAGGGGGTGGTCAGTCCCCCGATGGGCATCCCGGGCCGTTGATCGGCGATCACTATAGGGTCCGCTGGACGAGAGCGATCCACTTTCGGGTCTGACCGTAACTATCCGGCCACGGACCGGATATGAACATGCGTCACCTCTTCCGCCGGAGCCGACAGAGCCATCGCGAGCGGCTTGACGGGAGGGAGCGCGTGCACCAGTCTTGCCGGTTCCGCGATCAAGGCCGCTGACTCTTCGACGACGGGAGTACGAGATGACGGGCCCGGTGCTCGCCGTCGACCAGGGAACGTCGGGGACCAAGGCGCTCGTCGTCTGCCCCGAGCGAGGTGTGATCGGGACCGGCTCCGCGCCCGTACGGCCCCGCTACCTGCCCGGCGGGCTCGTCGAGGTGGATCCGGCGGAGCTGTACGGCTCCGTGGTCGCCGCCGGACGGGCCGCGCTCGCCGAGGCGGACACCCCGGTCGCGGCCGTGGGTCTGGCCAACCAGGGGGAGACCGTCCTCGCGTGGGACCCGGCGACGGGCGAGCCGCTCACCGACGCGATCGTGTGGCAGGACCGCAGGGCGGCGGAGGTCTGTTCCGAACTGTCGCCACATGCCGAAGAGTTGAGACGACGGACCGGGTTGCCGCTCGATCCGTATTTCGCCGCTCCCAAGATGGCCTGGATCCGTCGCCGTCTCACCGGAGCGGGTGTCGTCACCACGAGCGACTGCTGGCTCGTCCACCGGCTCACGGGCGAGTTCGTCACCGACGCCGCGACGGCGGGCCGGACCGGGCTGCTCGATCTCGACACGGCGTCCTGGTCCGCCCCGGCCCTCGACCTCTTCGGTCTCGGCGGCGAACGGCTCCCCCGCGTGGTCGACGCCGACACGCGCGTCGGCACCACGACCGCGTTCGGCACGCCGATCCCGCTGACCGGGCTCCTCGTGGACCAGCAGGCGGCGCTCCTCGCCCAGAGCGTGACCGCCCCGGGTGCGGCCAAGTGCACCTACGGGACGGGGGCGTTCCTGCTGGCTCAGACCGGCACGACTCCGCGCCGGGGGGACTCGGGCCTCGTGAGCTGTGTGGCGTGGCGGCTCGCGGGCCGGACGAGCTACTGCCTGGACGGCCAGGTGTACACGGCGGCGTCCGCGGTCCGCTGGCTCACGGACCTCGGGGTGCTCTCCGGAGCCGGGGACCTCGACACGGTGGGGGTGACGGTGCCGGACAGCGGCGGGGTCACCTTCGTCCCGGCGCTCGCGGGCCTCGCCGCCCCCTGGTGGCGTGGAGATGTCCGGGGCTCCCTGCACGGCCTGGGACTGGACACCACCGGCGGGCACCTGGTCCGGGCGCTCTGCGAGGGGATCGCCGCGCAGGTCGTGGAGCTGGCCCGCGCGGCCGGCTCCGACCTCGGCCGGCCGCTGACCTCGCTGCGCGTGGACGGAGGGCTCACCCGCTCCGCGCTGCTGATGCAGACACAGGCGGATCTACTCCAACTCCCCCTCGAGGTCTCCGCGTTGCCCGATGCCACGGCGCTCGGCGTCGGCGCGGTCGCCCGGCTCGGGCTCGACCCCGGTCTCGCCGTCCACGACGCCGTTCCGGAGTGGAAGCCGTCTGCGGTCTACGAGCCCGCCGTGACCGGCGCGGAGGCCGCCGAGCGTCTGGAGCGGTTCCGTTCGGCCGTGGCAGCGCTCCTCCACGACGGGGGGTCGTCGCCCGTATGACGGCGGAACCACCGACCGGGACCGTCACGCGCAGGGGCGCGCTGCCGGGCACCTCGCTGTCCGGCGCGGCGTACGACGTCGTCGTGGTCGGCGCCGGGGTGGTCGGCTGCGCCGTCGCGCGCGAGCTGGCCCGCCGGCCCTTGCGGGTCGCGCTGGTCGAGGCGTCCGGAGACGTCGGCGACGGTACGTCCAAGGCCAACACCGCCATTCTGCACACGGGTTTCGACGCCGTGCCGGGTTCGCTGGAGGCGCGGCTGGTACGGGACGGCCGACGGCTGCTGGCCGACTACGCGCAGGAGGCCGGCATCCCCGTCGAGCCGGTCGGCGCGCTGCTCGTCGCCTGGGACGAGGAGCAGTCGGCCGCGCTCCCCCGTCTCGCGGAGAAGGCCCGACGCAACGGGTACCGGTCCACGCGCATCCTGGGCCCCGGGGAGCTGCGGGCGCGGGAATCGCGTCTGGGGCAGGGGGCGCTCGGGGCGCTGGAGGTCCCGGACGAGTCGATCATCTGCCCGTGGACGACGACGCTCGCGTACGCCACCCAGGCCGTACGCTCCGGCGTGGACCTGCATCTCAACTGCCGTGTGGAGAGGGCGGATCCGGGGCGCGACGCCGACACTCCGCATCGGCTGGTCACACCGCGTGGAGTGCTGCGGGCCCGCTATGTCGTCAACGCCTGCGGGCTCTACGCCGACCGGGTCGACGCGCTGTTCGGCCGGGCGGACTTCACGGTGACCCCCAGGCGCGGGCAGCTGATCGTCTTCGACGCGTTCGCCCGCTCGCTCCTCCGGCACATCCTGCTGCCGGTGCCCGGCACGCTCGGCAAGGGCGTGCTGGTCGCGCCGACGGTGCACGGGAAGGTCCTGCTCGGCCCGACGGCCGAGAACCTCGACGACCGCACGGCCACCGAGTCGACGGCGGAGGGCCTGGAGGGCCTGCTCGCCCAGGGCCGCCGCATCCTGCCCGCGCTCCTCGACGAGGAGGTCACGGCGGTCTACGCGGGGCTGAGGGCCGCCACCGAGTACGACGACTACCGGTGCGCCACCCATCCCGGGCTGCGGTACGTCACGGCGGGCGGTATCCGGTCCACCGGGCTCACAGCCTCCCTGGCGATCGCCGCGCACATGGTGGAACTGCTCACGGAGAGCGGGCTCGCCCTCGGGCCGGAGCGGCCGCTCGCCCCGGTCCGGATGCCGAACCTCGGCGAGGCGTTCCCGCGCCCGTACCGCGATGCCGAGCTCATCGCCCGCGACCCGGAATTCGGATCCGTCGTCTGTCACTGCGAACGGGTGACCCGCGGCGAGATCCGTGACGCGCTGGCCTCCACCGTTCCGCCGGCCTCGCTGGACGGGCTGAGGCGCAGGACGCGGGCGCGGGGCGGCCGGTGTCAGGGGTTCTCCTGCGGGGCGACGGTCCGGTCGATTTTCGAGGAGGCGAGGTCACCGTGGCCGGAGCTGTGAACCGGGTCGTCGACGTGCTCGTGATCGGTGCGGGGCCCGCGGGTCTGGCCGCCGCCGCACGGCTGGCGCGCGCCGAAGGGGGCCGGTACCGGGTCGAGGTCCTGGAGCGCGAGCGGGAGGCGGGCGGGGTGCCGCGCCACTGCGCGCACGGGGGTTTCGGCCTGGCCGACTTCGGACGGCCGCTGGACGGCCCGGGTTACGCCCGTCGGCTGACCCGTACGGCAGTCCGCTCCGGCGCCACCCTCCGTACGGGTGTCTCGGCCACCGGCTGGTCGGGGCCGCTCACGCTGGACGTCACGGCCCCGACGGGGCTGGAGCGGATCACGGCGCGGGCGGTGCTCCTGGCGACGGGGGCGCGGGAACGGCCGCGCAGCGCACGGCTGGTGCCCGGGACACGGCCCGCCGGGGTCCTCACGACCGGCGAGCTCCAGCAGTCCACGTATCTGTACGGAGTGCGGCGGGAACGCCTCGGACGACGTGCGGCGGTGATCGGCGCCGAGCCGGTGGCCCACCACGCGGTGCGGGTGCTCCGCGGGGCTGGGGTGGACGTGGTGGCGATGGTGACCGAGCAGCCGTGCGGCCCCCGGTGGTTCGGGGCCCTGGCTCCCCCGCCGCTGCTCTTGGGGACGAAGGTGGCCGAACTGCTGGGCAGGGGCCGCCTCGCGGGGATCCGGGTGCGTCACGCCGACGGGCGGACAGGCACGATCCGCTGCGACACCGCCGTGTTCACGGGCGACTGGATCCCGGACCACGACCTGGCCCGGTCCGGTGGGGTGCCGCTGGACTCCGGTACGCGCGGACCCGCGGTCGACGGCGCGTTCCGTACCGCTTCGGCGGGGATCTTCGCGGCGGGCAACGTGCTGCGCGGTGTCGAGTCGGCGGGTGCGGCGGCGGCCGAGGGGCGCGGTGCGGCCGATGCCGTACTGCGGCATCTCCCGGGAGCGGCCTGGCCCGACTCCGCCGTGCCGTTGACGGCGCAGGACCCGGTGGCGTGGGTGGCGCCGAACCGTGTCGTCGACGGTGCGGCCGGGCGGCCGTTTCTGGTGCGCCTCCGCGAGCCGCTGGCCCGTCCGGTCGTGGAAGTGGCCCAGGAAGGCCGGGTGCTCCACCGCGCCCGGCTCCTGGGCACGGCGTGGCCGCACCGCTCCGTGCGCCTGTCCGCCGCGTGGGTACGCGAGGTCGATCCGGCAGGGCCACCGGTGAACGTACGGGTCGACACCAGAGCGCCTGGACGGGCCTGAACTCGCCTGACACGCTTGAACGCGCCTGAACCACCAGTGGCCTGGGCCACTGGCAGATGCCCCGCACCGTTGACCACCTCGTCACCTCACTCCATCCTCATGGTCATGTCCATGACGGACAGTACCGGCGGAGGTTCCGGAGCACCCCGGGATCCCGTCCTCTTCCCACGACACGGAGGTGTCATGATCCGGCGCATGGTCAGATCCCTGCTCGCCACGGTCCTGGTGGTGGCCGCCGCCCTCACGGGTACGGTCGCCACCTCCGGTACCGCCCACGCCGACGCCTGCTACACCTGGGGCCGCACCCTGTCCTCGGGCATGTCGGGGTCGGACGTGACGCAGTTGCAGATCCGCGTCGCCGGCTACCCCGGCTACGGCGGCGTCCTCGCCGTCGACGGCTCCTTCGGCCCCGCCACCAAGGCCGCGGTGACCCGCTTCCAGCAGGCGTACGGCCTCGCCGCGGACGGTGTCGCCGGTCCGGCGACCTTCTCGAAGCTGTACGCCCTCCAGGACGCGGACTGCACCCCGATCCACTTCACCTACGCCGAGCTGAACAAGTGCAACGGCGACTTCTCCGGCGGCGCGGTCAGCGCGGCCACCGCCAAGTCCAACGCCCTGCGCGCCATGTGGAAGTTGGAGGCGCTGCGGCACGCGCTGGGCGACGTCCCCATCTCGGTGAGCAGCGGCTTCCGTTCGTACGCCTGCAACTCGGCGGTGGGCGGCGCCTCCAACAGCCGGCATCTGTACGGCGACGGCGTCGACCTGACGGGTTCGCCCTCGCTCTGCACGCTGGCCAAGCAGGCGCGCAACCACGGCTTCAACGGGATCCTCGGCCCCGGCTACCCGGGGCACGGGGACCACACGCACGTGGACACCCGTGCCTCGCGTTTCTGGTCGGCGAGCAGCTGCGGGATCTGACCCGCTCGGCCACACTGAGCCGTATGCCGGACAAGCGCAGTGCAGGGCTCCTTCTCTTCCGCGGTACGGCGGACGGCGGCTTCGAGGTGCTCATCGGCCACATGGGCGGTCCCTTCTGGTCGTCGAGGGACGTCGCGGCCTGGTCGATCCCGAAGGGCGAGTACGGCCCCGGGGAGACACCGGAGGCCGCCGCCCGCCGCGAGTTCGAGGAGGAGCTCGGCCTGCCGGCGCCGGACGGCGAGCGGATCCCGCTCGGCGAGGCCCGGCAGGCGAACGGAAAGACCGTCACGATCTGGGCCGTCGAGGCGGATCTCGACCCGACCCGGATCGTGCCGGGCACGTTCACCATGGAGTGGCCGCGCGGTTCGGGCGTCCGGCGGGAGTTCCCGGAGATCGACCGGGTCGGCTGGTTCGCGCCGCAGGCGGCCGCTCCGCTCCTCGTCGCGGGTCAGCGCGTCTTCCTCGAACGGCTCGCCGCGTGGCTGGAAGAGCGGGGTTAGGCCTGGGTCAGGCCGGGACGCCGGCGGTCCGCGGTTCGTCGGCCTCCGGGTGGGACAGGGGTTCGGTGATCTGTTCGCGCAGGTAGTTCCAGACCACCGCGATCATCGCGGCCGCCGGCACCGCGAGCAGACTGCCCACGATCCCGGCCAGACTGCCGCCGAGCGTGACGGCCAGCAGGACCACTCCCGCGTGGAGGCCCAGCCCCCTGCTCTGGATCATGGGCTGGAACACGTTGCCCTCCAACTGCTGCACGACGACGATGATGGCGAGGACGATCAGCGCGTCCGCCGGGCCGTTCGACACCAGCGCGATCAGCACGGCGACCAGGCCTGCGAAGAGGGCTCCCACGATCGGCACGAACGCGGAGACGAACGTCAGTACGGCGAGCGGAAGGACCAGGGGCACGTCCAGGATCCAGAGTCCGAGGCCGATGAAGACGGCGTCCAGCAGGCCGACGAGCGCCTGGGACCGCACGAAGGTGCCCAGGGTGTCCCAGCCCCGCTCGGCGACGATCGGCACGTCGGTGGCGAGCCGGCCGGGCAGCTGACGCGCGAGCCACGGCAGGAACCGCGGACCGTCCTTGAGGAAGAAGAACATCAGGAAGAGTGCCAGGACGGCGGTGACGACGCCGTTGAACACCGTTCCGACCCCCGAGGCCACGGCGGTGACCACGCTGCCGACGCTGTCCTGGACACGGGCCATGGCGGTGTCGAGAGCACCCGAGATCTGGTCGTCACCGATGTTCAGCGGCGGTCCCGCCGCCCACTCGCGTACCTTCTGGATGCCTTCGACGACGCCGTCGGCGAGTTCGCCCGACTGGGAGGCCATGGGCACCGCGATCAGCGCGACGATGCCCGTGACGACCAGCAGGAACAGTACGGTCACGGCCGCCGCGGCGAGGGCGGGGGGCCATCCGTTCCGGCGCAGGAAGCGGGTCAGGGGCCAGGTGAGGGTGGTGAGGAACAAGCCGACCATCAGCGGCCAGACGACCGGCCACATGCGCCCAACGAGCCAGAGGGCCACGGCGGCCGTCAACAGGACCAGCAGTGACTCCGCGGAGACACGTGCCGCGGTGCGGAGCGCGGCGGCGGCTTTGGTGGAACTCAACGTGGCAGACATGGGGTCACCCTATTGATCCGCGGGTGCCCTCAGGGACCGGCCGCCCGGCGGGCCCGGCACCCGCCCGCAGCCGCTCTCGACCGTCACGGCGGCGGGTCCTCGGGCGGGAGTTCGTACGACTCGGGCCGCGGCTCGAGCTGGGCCACCATCTCCGCGAACCGCAGGCACAGGCGCTTGATCTCCTCATGGGTGTTGTTGCGTTCGGTGATGACCGCCGCCAGCAGAAGCGCCGTGAGCGCCGTCGTGCCGTTGAAGGCCTGGAGCGTGACCATGCTGGAGAAGACGTCGTCGCCGGCGAACGGCCCGAGGTCGCCGGTGGCGGCCAGGACCGCCAGCGTCGAGACCACCAGTGCGCACGGCGCCGCGCCGGCCAGCTGGAAGCGGAACGCCGCCCAGATCAGCAGGGGAGAGACCAGGAAGAGCCGGGCCGAATCGGCCGTACGGGTGGCCAGGAGGGTGACGGCGACCGTAGCGACCGCCAGCGCCACAGCTTCCATCCAGCGCACCGGCCGGGCACGGACCGGCCACCGGGCCCTGCGGAGCACGAGCAGGAACGGGGTGACGACGAGGATGCCCATCGCGTCACCCGTCCACCACACAGACCATGTCGGCCAGAATTCGTCCGCCTCCACCGCACCGGACAGGACCAGGGCACCGCTGCCCGTGGTCGCGCTGATCAGCATCCCGGCGAGCGCGCCGAGGAAGATCAGCGCCAGTACGTCCCGCAGCCGGTCCAGTTCGGCTCTGAAACCGGCTCTGCGCAACATCAGGAAGGCACAGACCGGTGCCAAGGTGTTCCCGACAGTGATGGCCGCGACGGCGACCGCCGACGGACCGAGGAAGGCGTTCGCCAGGAACGCTCCGACGGCGATGCCCGGCCAGACGCGCAATCCCATGAGGAGCAGCGCGGCCAGCGCGACCCCGGTCGCCGGCCACAGAGGCGTGACCTGGTCACGGACGAGCTGTTGCAGGAGCCCGATCCTGGCGGCTCCGTAGTAGAGCGCGGCGACGGCAAGCACCCGCACGGCAACGGCCCCGTAGCGACTGATCTCCGCACCGCACACGACAGCAGTCTGCGCGCACGTCCCGGTCCGGGCGACTCCAGCGACGGCACACGGGGCTCAGAGCGGTTCCCGGGGGCCGTCGTAGCGGACGACGAGGACCGCGGCGTCGTCGCGGTGTCCCGTCCGATCGGCGACCTTGACGACGGCGGAGGCGAGCACGTCGGGATCGGTGTCGAATCCCTCGCGCACGAGTCCGGCCACCTCCGTCAGTCCGTCCTCGATGGGGAAGGCCGGCCCCTCCACCACTCCGTCGGTGAGCAGGACCAGGACACCGGCCTCGCGCAGGCGTCGGCGGGTCACCGGGTACGTCTCGCCGGGCACGATTCCGAGCGGCGGCCCACCGCGGTCGAGGGCGATGCCCCACTGGCCCGAGGCGGTCGCCCAGACCATGGGGACATGGCCCGCCCGGGACACCGTCAGATCACGGGTCACCGGATCGAAGCGGAGGAAGCAGCAGGTGGCGAACCGCCCGCACCCCATGCCGATCAGCAGGTCGTTGGCGCGACCCAGCACCTCGTGGGTGTCACTGGTCGCCTCGGCGATGGCACGCAGGGTGGTCCGCACCTGCCCCATGAAGGCGATCGCCTCCACGTCGTGACCCTGCACGTCGCCGATCGCGAGCCCCAGTGTCCCGTCGTTCATCACGAAGGCGTCGTACCAGTCACCGCCCACGTCCAGACCGTCGCGTGAGGGCGTGTACCGGGCGGCGAAGTGCAGTCCGGGCAGCTCGGGAAGGCCCGGCGGCAGCATATGGCGCTGCAGGGCCATGGCCAGCTCGACCCTGGCACGCTGGAACTGGATCCGCTCCAGGGCCTGGTCGACGAGCTTTCCGAGCGCGACCAGGAGTTGCTGTGCGCTGTCGGGCGGCTCGGGACTGTGTCCGCGCATCACGGCTCCGGGGGTTCCGGCCGACTCTCCACCTCACCCTAGCCGTCTCCGCCGTCCGCCTCCACAGGGAGCGCGGCCGGCGGCCCGGCGGCGGCGCCAGAACCCTCATTGTCAGACCCGTACGAGAGGGTGGAGGCCGCCAACCTGTCGAGAGGGAGCCCGACATGACCACGATCACCGTCCGTGAGCGAGCCGCAGCCCAGGCGTACCTGCGTCTGCTCGAGTCCACGCAGGCCGTGTTGACCGATCCGCACCTCGTTCCCTACGCGGCGGCGATGCTCACCCACCCCATGGCCGAGGCCGACGAGGCGCTGCGGGCCGCGGGCCTCGTGGGGAACGAGGCGCATCTGCTGCGCCTCGTCTCTGCCCTGCGCGCCTCCCCTGCGCCCGGCCTCGGCCGGGCGGGGTGAGGAACGACCCGCGCGCGTACGGGGGAGGCGCTACCGCAGGCGTACCGGAAGTGCGCGGACGCTGTTGCCGACGAAGCTCGCGTGCCGCTTGAGGTCCTCCTCGGGTACGGCGAGGTCCAGATCGGGGAAGCGGGTGAAGAGCGCCTCCAGCGCGATCGTCGCCTCCATACGGGCGAGCGGAGCACCCAGGCAGTAGTGGGGGCCGTGGCCGAGGGAGAGGTGCTTGGCCGCGGGGACGCGCGTGATGTCGAAGCGGTCGGCGTCCGGGCCGTGCGCCTTCGTGTCCCGCCCTGCCGCCGAGTAGCCGGCCAGGACCGGTGTGCCCTTCGGGATGAGCGTGCCGTCGACGGTGAGGTCGCGGGTGGGGTAGCGGAACGGGAAGTAGCTGACGGGACTGTCCCAACGCAGCGTCTCCTCGACGACGTCGGACCAGGCGGCGGCCCCTTCGGCGAGGTGGGCGAGCTGGTCGCGGTGGGCGCAGAGCGCGCGGACGGCATTGGTGACGAGGTTGAGCGTGGTCTCGTGACCGGCGATGATCATCAGGACGAGCGTGCCGATGAGTTCCGGCTGGCTGAGCCGGTCGCCGCCCTCGTCGCGGGCGGCGATGAGCGCGCTGGTGAGGTCGTCGCCGGGTCGGCGGGCCCGGTCGGCGGCGATGGCGGTGAGGATCTCCAGGAGCTCCCGGTTCGCGGCCATGACCTCCTCGGGTCCGATGTCGGTGGCGACGACCTGGTCGGAGAGGTGGTGAAGCCGGTCCCGGTGCCGCTCCTCCACGCCGAGGAGTTCGCAGATGACACCGAGCGGCAGCGGCAGGGCGAAGTGGCGGCGCAGGTCGGCGACTCCGTCACCCTCGCGGGCGGCCTCGTCCAGCCGTTCCAGGAGCCCGGTGGCGAGCGTCTCGATCCGGGGTCGCAGCGCCTCGACCCGGCGGACGGTGAACGCCTTGCTGACGAGGGAACGGAGTCGGCGGTGATCGGCGTCGTCGGCGGTGGTCATGCCCTGGACGGTGGCGAAGGTGCGCAGCGGCCAGCCGTGGGGGACGTGGCCCTCGGCGAGCGCGGTGAAGTGCTGGGCGCCCTTGGCGACCTCGGGGTGGGCGAGGAAGTCCCGCAGGGCGTCGTGGCCGAGGACGGCCATGCCCTCCACGTCGCCGGGCAGGATCACGGGGGTCACGGCGCCTTGGGCGAGGAGCCGCGCGTTGGCCGCGTGGGGGCAGCCGCCGGCGGGATCGAGGCGGTGGGGCGTGGCGTTCATCGGGTCACTCCTCAAGGCGGGGACGGGCCGAGACGGCTCACGGGCGGTCAGATCCTACGGCGCGCGGCGGTGGCCGTCGTGGGCGTCAACTCGGCCTGTGGCTGGCGGATTCGGGTCCCCCGGCGCGGTGGCCGGGGGTGGCGACCGAGGGGTTCGGCGAGACCGCGGCGGGTGGTGGTGACGAGGGACACGGTCGCCGACGGCCAGGACGCGGTCGGGCTCCAGCTGCGCCAGACGAGCCCGGCGCCGCACCGGCCGAGGGACGCCGCACCGGTCGCGAGGGCGACGACCCGCCAGGTCCCGGGACGGCCTGGGCGATCGTCCGGCCTCCAGGAATGCGCTGTCCGCCGCCTCCACGGCCGCGTCGGGCAGCACCCGGCGCTCCTCCGGGATGGCGCCCGGCATCCGGTGGCGCGAGGCGGCCCGCTCCGGACGGCCGGTGTGCTGCTGCGGCGCGTCGCTGCGCGGGAACGAGCGGCGTGATCCGCGGAACGGGCATGCTCTGGTGCGGAAGTGAGCAGACGTCACCAGCGTGCCGTGCGCACGCCACAGTCCTGGCATCGCCCGAATGCCACCCCGTGTACGCCGGTCGGCGCACTTCGATCTGCGGGTGTCTCCCGTGCTCCCTACGGTGGCTGAATGATCGTCATGTCAGCTGTCCGTCATGCGGCCGCCGGAGCCGCGGCGCTGCTGCTCGTGCTGCCCGTGCCGGCGGCCACGGCATCCACCGTCACCGAACCCACACCCCCTGTCGAACGTTTCATCGATCCCGCCCGGCTGTACCGCTCGGGCACGCAGATCCAGGCCCTCCGGGGTGGGCCCGACGCCCCGGACGATGTCTCCGCTCTGTCCTGGGTGGTGGCGGACGCCTCCACCGGCGAGGTCCTGGCCGCGCGCAACGCGCATCGCCGGCTCCCCCCGGCCAGCACGCTCAAGACGCTGTTCGCCGTCACCGCGCTGCCGCGCATGGACCAGGAGGAGCGCCACACCGTCTCCGAGTCGGAGCTGAAGGGGATCGGCAGCGGCAGCAGCATGGTCGGGGTCCAGGCCGGATACACGTACAAGGTGTCCGACCTGTGGAACGGTGTCTTCCTCAGCTCCGGGAACGACGCGGTGCGCGTGCTCGCGGCGATGAACGGCGGCTGGGAGTCCATGTCCCGTCAGATGCAGGAGAAGGCCCGCGCGCTGGGGGCGCACGACACACGGGTGGTCTCCCCCGACGGGTACGACGAGCCGGGCCAGGTGTCCTCGGCCTACGACCTGGCGCTCTTCGGGCGGGCCGGACTGCAGGATCCGGTGTTCGTCCGGTACTGCTCCACCCGGTACGCGGACTTCCCCTCGGGGGACTGGTCGTACGGCATCCGCAACACCAACCGGCTGCTGACCGGGGACGACGGGGTGGACCGCTATCCGGGGCTGATCGGTGTGAAGAACGGCTACACGAGCGGCGCGGGGAACACGCTGATCGCGGCGGCGCGGCGGGGCTCGCGGACGCTGGTGGTGTCGGTGATGAACCCGCAGTCGGGCGGCGGGTTCGCGGTGTACGAGGAGGCGCGGACGCTGCTCGACTGGGGCTTCGACGCGGTGGGAGAGGTCCAGCCGGTGGGCTCGCTCCTTCCCGGGGCCACACGCGACAGGGCGAAGAAACGGCCGGAGACGAAGCCGGTGAAGGGGTCGGGCGAGCGGCCCGCGGGGAAGTCTTCGGCGAGCCCCGGTGTGAAGGCCGCTGGAGGCTCCGCCGAGAAGCCGGGGGGAGCCCCGGGCGAGAAGTCCGCGCCCCGGGCGGGTGCCGAAGTCCCGCCCGGAGGGGGCCGGTCCGCCGCCACCGAGGGGCGGCCCGGCGCGGCGGTGTCCAAGGACGTGGGCGCGCTGAGTGCCCCCGGGAAGGCCGTGTCCCGTGAGGACCTGCCTTCCCGCCCCTGGGCGGGCCTTCCACTGGCTCTGGTGGGGGCGTCGCTCGGCGCGGCGCTCTCGCTCTGGGTCTGGCGGCGCCGCTCGACCGGGCGGGGAGACGGGGGCGCTGACGGGGGCCTGTGACGGCCGGTCGTGCGGTGTTTCTTCAGACACCGGGCCCCTCGCCGCAGGCCCCGGTGAAGGCCGCACGACCGGCACCCGGTCGCGCTCTCGGTCAGGCGGGCAGGAAGTCGCCGAGCAGCACGGCGAACTCCTCCGGGTCCACCAGGCGGATGCCCAGCTCCTCGGCCTTGGTCCGCTTGGACCCCGCCTTCTCGCCGGCGACGACCAGGCCGGTGCGCTTGGAGACGCTGGAGGAGGCCCTGCCCCCGGCGCGCTCGATGAGTTCGTTCATCTCGTTGCGGCTCAGTGCCTCCAGCGGCCCGCTCATGGCTCCGGTGACGACCACGGCGAGGCCGGCCAGCGGGCCCGCCGCCGCGTCGGAGGAGGTATCGGGGGCCGCGTCCGAACCCGGGGCGGGGGCGTCCGACTCGGTCGCGGACCCGGGCGGGGGCGGGGGCGTGGCTCCGGGCTCGGTCATGTTGACCCCGGCGTCGACCAGTTTGTCGACGATCGCGCCCAGCTCGGCCAGCTCGGCGACGATGACCGGGGCCTTCTCCGCCCCGATCCCCTCGACGCCGCGCATCGCCTCGGCGTCGGCCGCCCGGATCGCGTCCATGGTGGCGAAGTGGCGGGCTATCCGACGGGACATCGACCGGCCCGTGCCCCGGATGCCGAGGGCGCACAGGACGCGGGCGAGCGGACGGGTGCGCGCGAGGGCGATCGACGCGAGCAGGTTGTCCGTGCTCGTCTCGCCCATCCGCTCCAGGCCGAGCAGCTGCTCGCGGGTCAGGGTGAAGAGGTCGGCCACGTCGGAGACCAGGCCTGCCTCGACGAGCTGGACGACCCGGCTCCCGCCGAGGCCCTCGATGTCGAGCTGGTCGCGGCCGACGGCGTACGAGAGGGAGGCGACGAGATGGCAGTCACGCCCGCGGGCGCATCGCCAGCGCTGCTCGCTGCGGTCGATCTCCGAGCCGCACTGCGGGCACGCCTCGGGGAAGTCGACGGGCTGCTCCTCCCCGGTCCGCAGCTGGGCGACGGGCGCCTCGACGCGGGGGATGATGTCGCCCGCCTTGTAGACCATCACGTGGTCGCCGAGTCTCAGGTCGCGGCGGGCGATGTCGGCGGGGTTGTGCAGCGTGGCGTAGGTGACGGTGCTGCCGTCGATGTCCACCGGCTCCAGGACGGCGCGCGGCGCGATGATGCCCGTACGGCCGACGTTCCACTCGACGGCGAGGAGGCGGGTGACCTTCTCGACGGCGGGCAGCTTGTACGCGATCGCCCAGCGGGGCGCGCGGGAGCCCTCGCCCGCCTCGCGGCGGTCGGCGGCGAGGTCCGCCTTGACGACGATGCCGTCGATACCGAAGGGGAGCTCCGCGCGGAGAGCGGCTATCTCCTCCACCCGGGCGAGGACCTCGGCCACCCCGGTCACCCTCCGGCCGGGGGCGGCGGTGGCGCCCGAGGTGTGCAGGCCGAGGGCGACGGCCCGGGCGAGCAGCTCGCTGTGTGCCGTCTCGTCGAGTCCGGCCGTGCTCTGCGCGCCCTCCCCCAGCGCGTCCAGCGGCAGCATGTCGTAGGCGAAGAAGGTCATCTCGACCCGGTACGGGCGGTCCTTGGCGCGCAGGGTGCCCGCCGCCGCGTTGCGCGGGTTGGCGAAGGGCTCGCCGCCGTGGGCGACCCGCACCGGGTTGGCGGCCTCGAACTGCTCGGTGGTCATCAGCACTTCGCCGCGGATCTCGACCGTGACGGGCTCGTTGAGCCGCTCCGGCAGTCCGACGATCGTCCCTATGGCGTGCGAGACGTCCTCCCCGGCCGTGCCGTCCCCGCGGGTGACGAGCCGCACCAGCCGCCCCCTTTCGTAGCGGGCGGCGATCGCGAGGCCGTCGAGCTTGGGCTCGACGCTCCATCCTTCGACGCTCCGGCCGATCCTGCGCTCCAGGGACGCGGCCCAGGCGGTGAACTGCTCGGCGGAGAAGACGTTGTCGAGCGAGAGCATCGGCCGGGTGTGCGGCACGTCGCCGACGGCCGCGCCCCCGGCGACCTTCCCCGTCGGGGAGTCGCCGCGCACCTGGTCGGGGTGGTCGGCCTCCCAGGCGGCTATGCCCCGGGCGAGCCGGTCGTAGGCGTCGTCGTCGAGCGCGGACGTGCCGCCGGCGTAGTAGGCGGCAGCGGCTTGCTGGGCGTCCTCGACCGCACGCGCGTACGCGGCGGCATCGGCGAGAACCGGAGTCGTCGTCATGGGTCCATCGTGCCGGGCACCACTGACATTGATGCTGATACTCAGGTCCCGGTGGTCGTGGCTCTGCCACTGACTGACGCCCTGCTGGGCTGTCTTCCCGCTGTTCTGTCCGGCCGCCG